>SIAG01000301.1 GCA_009691925.1 Planctomycetaceae bacterium | reverse complement strand
GGGAACATCCAAAAGGTCGGTGCCGGAACGCTGACGCTTACCGGAACAAATGCTATCGGCGAGATTTACTACACGCATTCTGCGGTTCATGAAGGGACGCTCAAGCTGGGGAACGGGGGGTCGCTTACCTACACGGACCAGTTCTTCCACGTCGGGCAGAACAACGGCGATACGGGCACGCTCGAGATCGGGAATGGTGGCACGTTCAGCATCAACGACACGTTGATCCTTGGCGAGACGACCGGAGCCTCCGGCACGCTGAAGGTGACTGCCGGTGGGGCGTTTACCGGAAACAACGTTCTCGTCGGATTCCAGGGCGGCACCGGCACGATCGAACAGACCGGAGGCACGTTGACCGCGAACATTCTCGACGTCGGCATGAATGGCAGCAGCGGCACGGCCTCGATCAGCGGCGGCACCATGACGATGAATCAGATCAACATCGGGGCGGCGGGCAGTATGACAGTCAACGGGACGGTCAATTCCCTGACCGGGCCTGTCACGGTGGATTTTGGGGGAATGCTCGGGGGAGCTGGCACGATTGTGGGCGACACCTTCATCGCTGGGGGCCACATCCTTGGCGATCCGGCCGGTCTCCAGACCATCGGCGGCGCGCTTGAGTACAAGAACGGCGGCCTGGGGGCTCCGACCGCCTTCTGGAATCTCGTGGCCAGCGACAGCACCAGCCCCGCGTCGTACGGCCATGTGCAGGTCTCTGGCGATCTCGGCTTCCGCGACACCACGCTCTTGATGCTGGCCTTCGACAGCGCCGGGAGCACGGTGGCTTGGAGCGATGCCTTCTGGTCCCAGAACGAGCAGTGGACGGTGTACGGCGTGGGCGGAACGCTGTCGGGCTTCGACAATCTCGCCATCGACCCGAGCAACTGGCTCGACAGCAACGGGCGCCTCTTCGGCACGGTTCTCGCCGGGTCGTCGTTCTCGCTGTCGCGTTTCGGCAACGACATCGTGCTGGGTTACAGCACGTCGGCCGTTCCCGAGATCGATCCGACCTCCTTCGGCAGTGCCTTGGCGATGGCGATGGGGTCGCTTGCCATGCTCGAGCGGCGCGCCCGCCGGGCGTTCAGCCGGCGGACCGCGGTGTGACGGTGGGAATCGTCGCGGTGTGACCGGGCCTCCACCCGATCGAGCCGCGAGTCGAAGTTGACTTCTTATCCGGGCCGGGCATCGCAAGGTGCCCGGCCCGGACTGTTTCTTGGGCAGAGAGTCTCTCGCGCCCTTCGAGGCCCATGCCGCTGGCGAGATTCGATCAGGTGCGTCCGGGGTTCGATAACGGCACCGTGCCGACTGACGGTGCCGCCGCCTCAGCCAAGGCAACTCCCGCGGCGAATCACCTCATACCATCTTCGCTGCCAGCAGAAGGCATCGACGGCGGCCGGCGCTACCGGAGCCGCTCCAAAGAGTTGCGAGAGATTCGCAGAAGTTGCGGGTTCGATGCGCAAACTGTGCGACTGGGGCGGAAGGCCAGGCCTCGGGGTGGCATGGAGCGTCTGAAGGTTCGACGCTGAATCAATCGTTTCGATTGCTGTCGCGAATCTTTTTCTCGTCCGGCACGCCGCTTGCTTTCCACTGAGAGCAGCACCCCATCCCACTTCTCTGCGTTTGGAAATCCCCGTTCACTCCCTCCGTGTCCCACCCTCCCTATAAAAAAGGTTGTCATTATGCGGTTCAAGAATTCCTTCGTCGCCGCGGTCGCGGTGGCCCTCGCCGCGGTTATTTGTTCCTCCGCTCAGGCCGGCACTATCACGGATGTCTTCCGCTTCAGCTTCGACAATATGAGCGTCGGGGCGCTGACCGGGCCGGCGAGCAGCGTCGCCGCGGGGGTGAGCGCAACCTGGACCACTCCCAATTACGGGGTCGAGAATTTCGGCAGCCCTTATGGCAACGCCGGAGTGGTGAGGTTTTTCAGCGCTACGACGTATCAGAGCATTGCGTTCACGACACCCGAGGCCCTGTATATCGACAGCCTGTCCTTCTTTTATTCGGGTAATGGAACTCCCGGCTACCCGACTTATCCTTCGTATGACGTGAGCGTCGTCTTCGACAATAGCTCGCTCGGAACGTTCACCAAAAATCAGGCGAACAACAGCAGCGTCAGGACATTGTCCGGCCCGGGATGGGTGGCGGCGGGCAACCATGAAATCAAGTGGATCGTGCCGGCCTTCACCGGCAGCACCAACAGCAACACCGACTACATGATGCTGAACGACGTGGTGCTGACCGCAGCCGTCCCCGAGATCGATCCCGCCACGGGCGGCAGTGCCCTCTCGCTCGTCGCCGGGATGCTGGCGATGATCGATCAGCGGCGTCGCCGGGCCGTGCTGGTGGCCTGATCAGGTGGGCGTGGCGAACGCTGATTCCCAACCGGGCCGGGCATCGCAAGGTGCCCGGCCCGGACTGTTTTCCGGTGGGGATTCCCGCGAGCGGCGGTCAGGCCCTGCCCCGGGCCCGGTAGACCAGCTGCGTGAAAGCGCCGTGGGGATCGTTGTGGATGGCCAGGAGATGGATAAGGCCGCGGCGGAGGCGGGCTTCGTCGGAGCCCATGGCGACAAACTCCGGGATCGCCGGCTCGATGTAGTCGGCGGTGTAGTGCGTGTGTCGGGCGAGGGAATCGTCGCCGGAGCCGACGAAGAAGTGGGCGCCGACGAGCCGGTTTGTGACGGCTGAAAATCCGGCCTCGACCAAGAGCGGCCCGAGGCGGCGGCCGGCATGGGCCTCGCCGTGGGCCTGGAAGTGGCGAAACATCGCCTCCTCGAGATACTCCCAGTCGGCGTTTTCCGGCCAGACGTGATACGACTCGTATTCGGTTTCGTTGATCGTGATCGTGCCGCCGGGCTTCAGCACGCGGCGGATCTCCCGGAGGATCGGCTCGATCCCCTGGACGTGCTCCACAAACCACATCAGGTAGGCATGGTCAAAATGCCGGTCGGGCCAAGGGAGCCGATGGGCATCGCCGACGCGGAGATCGGCTGAAGGGACGCCGAGCGTTGCCAGGTGCGCCGTGGCCGCCTCGATCTGCTTCGGCTCCCGATCGATCCCCGCCAGGTGGAGCCCCGGGAAGGCGCTGGCGACCACGCCGAGCACCGCCCCTGCCCCGCAGCCGACGTCAAGGAGACGCTCGCCGGCGGCATAGGGGAGATCGGGGAGGATCAGCCGCTCCCGCCAATATTCGGCCTGCTCGACGAGCCGGGCCTGCTCCTCGAGGGAATAGCCATGGAGGTAACGCGGGAGGGGAGCCGAATCGTCCATCGGAAGCTTTCCTGGGGAGAAAGGGTCGGATCGGCCGCTGCGGACCCTGGTAGGCACGCGCGGAAGTGGCGTGGGCCAGCCGTCGCCTGCCGCGGGGGCCCTTGCGGGGGGCGTCAATCCCGCGGGGGATCGGCGCCGCCCAAAAAAACCTCCCAGACGTATACTCCGGCCGCAATGGGGGCTCCCCTCGGACTCCCGGTCACGGCCGGATCGGCCTCCAGCAATCTCGTCCGCAAACACGTTTTCCCCACTCAATTCCTCCCATCAGGGCACCCTGTCACATGTCGGGAATCCCGGCCACGTCCACTGCCACGGACACGTCAAATATCCCCGCCGCCGGTCGCGATCCGATCCAGGGGGACGGGATCATCCACGAAATCCAATGGAGCGATGCCCTCCCTTGGTGGCTCCTCTTCCGGGCGGCCGGGGCGGCCTTTTCGTCGACGGTCATCCTTCTCGCTGCCCTCGGGGCGCTGGCCGTGTGGGGAGGCTGGTCGCTCGCCGACCGGCTCGGCATCCCGGCCGCTGTCGAGGGGGTGGAGGCCGCCGACCTGGCTGCGCAGAAGGGGGGAAGCGATGCCCCTCGCGGGAACGCGCTCCTGACGCCGTTGGGGAGCGCTCTCCCCATGACGGGCCTCCCGCAGATGGTCGCCTTCAACCGGCCCCTGCCGCGGCCGGCGGCCGAGCTTGTGGGGCTCGTGTCGGTTCCCTTCAATCCGGCGGCGACGCTCTCCCGGATGATCGGTGCCCTGGCCCGGATCGGCTGGTTTGTCGCAGTTTGGTCGATCTTTGGCACCGCCATTGCCCGCCATGTCGCCCTCAAACTTGCCGGCGAGGAGGTGCCCGGATTCACTCAGTCGCTCTGGTACGGGAGTCAGAAATGGCTCTCGGCCTTCAATTCAGTGGCGTTTGTGCTCCTCGGAATCGTCGCCTTGAGCCTTCCCGGGGCCCTCCTCGGGTTGCTGATGCGCACCGACATCGGCCTGGCGATCGCCGGCGTCGTCTGGCCGCTGGTCCTCGTCGGCGGGATCGTGCTGGCGATCCTCGCCATCGGGGCGGCCGCCGGGTGGCCCCTTATGGTGGGGGGTGTGGGGGTGGAGCGCGGCGATAGTTTCCAGGCGATCTCGACCGCCTTTTCCTACCTTTACCAGCGCCCGCTCCACTACGCCTTCTACCTGTTTGTGGCCGTCGTGGTGGCCCTGCCGACGCTGGCGGCCGCCGAGCTGTTTGCCACCGCCACGGCCAATCTCGCCCTCTGGGCCGCGAGCCTGGGGATGGGGCATACCCGCACTGCCGAGGTCCTGGCCGGGCTCGAAACGGCCGGGCACGGGGGGGGCGGTTCGTTTGGGATCACGGCCCTCGGGTTCTGGTCGCGGGTCGTCGGGGCGATCGTCGGATCATTCGGATGGGGCTATTTTTGGGCCATTGCCACCGCCTCCTACCTCCTCCTCCGGAGGGATGTCGACGGCACCGAGCTCGACGAAGTCGTCGTCGAGGAACTTCCGGGGGAGGCTGGGTGAACCGGCCGGTGGTGAAGTATGATGGGACACGATGGGGGAAGAGGCGGTGTGTCGTGCTGCGTTCCCCCTTCCCCGCTTAGGGAGTCATCATGAGCATGTCGAGCCGTCCGGTCCACCCTTTTCGTTGCCTCCTTTGGGCATGTCTGCCCGGGCTCCTTGTCCTCCTCCAGGGCGCTGGGGCTACCGCCGCCGAGGCCCCCGTCGACGGGCCCGTCAGCTACCACAAACAGATCCGCCCCCTCTTCCAGGCCACGTGCCAGGGCTGTCACCAGCCGGCCAAGGCCCACGGGGCGTTGGTGATGACCGAGGTGGCCCGGATGTTCGCCCCGGGCGATTCCGGGATGGCGGGAATCGTTCCCTCCAAGCCGGAGGAGAGCCGGCTGCTCGAGGTAATCACGGCCGGTC
>SIAG01000300.1 GCA_009691925.1 Planctomycetaceae bacterium | reverse complement strand
GTTGAGGCCATTCGGCAGGCCAGTGGCAATCCTGACACCCAGGTGGGTGTATACCTCAAGGTTCTCATCGAGCGATTCGGGCTGATTGAGCGCAAACTCCCGGTCTTCGCCAAGCCCGAGGCGAAGCGGGGCCGTTATTACGTCACCGACAATTTCCTCCGCTCCTGGCTTGCGGCCCTGGCCAATCCCGTTTCCGCGATCGCCTTTCGACCGCTTGACGGGCTCATCGACGAAGCCGACCAACGGCTGGCGGATGTCGAGGGTGCGGCTCTGGAAAAGCTGGTGGGCCAGCTGTACGAAGAGCGGAGCCGCAAGGGCATCGGTGATTTTCCCATCACGCATCGTATTCAAGGCTTCTGGGACAAAGCCGACACCGAAATCGATCTGGTGGCGGTCAATGAGACGACGCGAACGATTCGATTCGGTTCCTGCAAGCGTTCGCCGAACAGGCTCGTCGCAGACGTGAACCATTTCAAGCGACACGTCGAACGGTTTCTTCAGGCGATGCCCAAGTATCAGGCCTGGACCAGGGAGCTTGCCGGCATCTCACCCGTTTTGGATGCGGAGCAGAGGGCGATCCTGGCGAGCCACGGCATCATCCCCCAGGATCTGGACGACCTGACCGCGGGGCTAACCTGATAGAGGAAGCACGCCCCGATGCGAGGGCCCGCGTCACGATCATTGACCGTCCTAGCCTTTTTCGCCGGCGTCAACGAACTGCCGAGGAGTGAGAACGGTCAGTTTCCCAATCGCCGCGGCGGGGAAGTGCCGCGTGTTGCCCGAAACGAGGGGGCATTCCAGCGCGAGCGAGCATTCTGCGAACGGGGCATCGTCGGGGTCAGGAAGCCCTCGGACAACATGGGCCGGAGAGACAATGGCGAACGCTGCCTGGGATTGAATCCGCTTGAGCACGATCGACACTTCGTGCCGTGGGAGCTCGAGCTCCGGACGCAGCAAGACATCCTCATATTCAGAGATGATCCTGTCATCTAGCCCGGCCCGCACCGCACCACTTCTCAACCAATCGACAATCCGTCCGGGGGCGCCATGCGGATTCAGAAACCCTGACACCAGAACATTGGTGTCGAAGACCGCAACACCCGGGCTGTCGCTCATGATCGTGGCCTTCGTTCTTGACGGGCCGCGGCGATCACGCCATCGATCTTTTCGCTTGACATCGCGGCCGCACCCGAGCGCCGCGCCCGCTCCCGAATGCGGCGGAGTGCAATTTGGCTGCGCGCCTCTCGCGCTGCCTTGAGCACATCCTCCGGATCGTCCTCGGCATCGACATACATGATCACGGCCATTGGGCGGCCGTTGCTGGTGAGAATCATCTCCTCGGCAGCAGCCAGCCGTTCCCGCACAAGCCGCGGCCGCTTCAGCTCGTTGACCGCAATGTAGTCCATAACTATCTCCTTTTCATGGTCATGATAAGGAGATCTGATCGCTGTGGCAAGGGTTTTTGAGAGGCTTTTTGTGGTAAGAGGCGGAGAACCAGGTGGCGCGGCCCGCAAATCCGGCTGTAGAGGGCGAAGGAATAGGATCGCGATTTTGACCGGCTTCGGTGCCCTGGGGAGGCAGAGGGCCTCGGGAAAGTCCGCTAGAAACAGACCGGGCCGGGCACCTTGCGATGCCCGGCCCGGGTGGATGAATCAACGAATCCTGATCGACCAACTCGATCCCGGATCAGGCCGTGAGCCCAAGGAGACGGCGGGCACGCCGCTCGAGGAGGCCGAGCGACCCGGCCAGGAGAGCCAGAGCGCTGCCGAAGGAGCTGGGGTCGATCTCGGGGACTGCCGGCGTCGAGGTGGCGTAAAGCGCGATGCTCAACGACGGGAGCGTATCGGTCCACGGCGCCAGGTTATTGCTCTCCTTCGTGCCCAGGTAGCTGATCCCCGAGGCATTGTTTGTCGTAGGAGTGCTGAACGAGTCGTTGGAGTACCACTCGTAGGATTCTTGCGAGGCGGAGTTCGCATTGGAGAGCACCACCCAGTAACTCGTGTTCTGCTGGGCAACGAATGAGCCGGTGAAGGAGTAGACCTGCTTCACCGAGACCGTCGAGCTGGTCGTGAACGACGACAAGACCGAGCCCGGCGTGCCTGAGGCATCACTGTAGATCTGCATCACAGGGGAAGGACTGCCAGACGCTCCGCGGAGGTGCCGATCCGCGCTGCTCACGGAGGCGGGAATGATGAGGATCAATGGGAACGGCAGCCGCTACTCGTCATTCCCGCGGAGCGTTGCCAAGACGGTGTAGTCTTCGAGCGTCGTCGTGTCGCCGACCGTCTCCCGCCCCGCGGCGATGTCGCGGAGGAGCCGGCGCATGATCTTCCCCGAGCGCGTCTTGGGGAGCGTGGCGGCGAAGTGGATGTCGTCCGGGGCTGCCAGGGCCCCGATTTGCTGGCGGACATGCTTCCGCAGCGCGTCTTTCAGGCCGTCGGTCGGCGCGCCACTGCGGAGCGTGACAAACACCGCCACCGCCTCCCCCTTCACGTCGTGTGGCCGCCCCACCGCCGCCGCTTCGGCGACGCTCGGGTGGCTGACCAGGGCGCTTTCGATCTCGATCGTTGAGAGCCGATGGCCGGCGACATTCAGCACGTCGTCGATCCGCCCCATGATCCAGTAGTAGCCTTCCTTGTCTTGGCGGGCATTGTCGCCGGCGAGGTATTTGCCCGGTACCTTCGACCAGTAGGTCTCGACGAAGCGCTCGTCGTCTCCCCAGATGCCACGGAGCATGCCGGGCCAGGGCTGCGTGATCACAAGCCATCCCCCCTCGCCACGCGTCACCGGAGCCCCAGCGGCATCGACGATCTCCGGGACGACGCCCGGGAGCGGCAACGTGCAGCTGCCCGGCTTGGTCGGCGTGCAGCCTGGCAGCGGGCTCATCATGATCCCGCCGGTCTCCGTCTGCCACCAGGTATCGACGATCGGGCAGCGCTTCCCGCCGATCACCTCGTGGTACCAGATCCAGGCCTCGGGATTGATCCCCTCGCCGACAGTCCCCAGGAGCCGCAGGCTGGAGAGATCACGCCCCTCGATGTGCGCCATCCCCCACTTCATGAAGGAGCGGATCGCCGTCGGGGCGGTGTAGAAGATCGTCGGCTTCTCGGCCTCGATGATCTCCCAAAAGCGCCCCTCGTGCGGCGCGTTCGGGGCCCCTTCGTAGATCAGGAGGCTGGCGCCGGCGGCGAGGGGGCCGTAGGTCACATAGCTGTGGCCGGTGATCCAGCCGCAGTCGGCCGTGCACCAGAAGAGATCGTCGTCGCGAAGATCGAAAACCCACTCCGAGGTCGTCTGGGCCCAGAGGATGTAGCCGGCGGTGGAGTGCTTGATCCCCTTCGGCTTCCCCGTCGAACCGCTCGTGTACAGGATAAACAGCGGCGCTTCGGAATCCATCGGCTCTGGCACCGTGTCGGTCGGCATCCCCGCGACGAGGTCGTGCCACCAGATATCGCGGCCGGCGACCATCTCGACCGGCTGCCCGGTGCGCTTGAGAACAACGACATGCCGCACCGTCGGGCTCTTCTCGACGGCGATGTCGACGTTTTTCTTGAGGGGGAGACTCGCCCCGCGCCGCCAGCCGCCGTCGGCTGTGATCACGGCCACGGCGCTGGCGTCCTGGTTGCGGTCGGCGATCGCCTCGCTGGAGAAGCCGCCGAAGATCACGGAGTGAACGGCACCGATGCGGGCGCAGGCGAGCATCGCGATCACGAGCTCGGGGGTCATCGGCATGTAGATCGACACCACCTCGCCCGGCTTGATGCCGAGCTTCCGCAGGCCGGCCGCCACCTGGCAGACCTCGGCGTGGAGCTGGCGGTAGGTGTATTCACGGCGCTCGCCCGTCGGCTCGCCGACCCACGTCAGCGCCGTCTTTTCCCCCTTGCCGGCAGCGATGTGCCGGTCGAGGCAGGCGGCCGAGGCATTCAGCCGCCCCCCCACGAACCACTTCGCCGCGGGGGGATGCCAGTCGAGGACCTTCGTGTACGGCGTCGTCCAGGGAAGGGCCGCCGCGCGCTCCCCCCAAAAGCCCTCCGGATCTTGCTTCGCCGCGTCGTAGAGCCGGCGGTATTCCTCCAGCGATCCGATCCGCGCCCGGGCGGAAAACTCCGCCGGCGGCGGGAACACCCGATCTTCGGTCATGACGCTGGCGACGGTCCCGGCCGGCCTCTGTACTTCGCTCATCCTCTGCTCCCCCGATGCGCTATAGCCTGCGCGGAAACTCAAGCCAGAAAAATCCCCGAAAGCTCGCGATGATACCTGATCGGGAACCGCGCCGTGGGCCACCGCGTGTCTCCCTCCGCTGCTGACGGTCTCGGCCAGCCGGCAGCGGATCAGCCGGCACAGGCCCCGGTGGCGGGGGGATTGTCGCCAAACGAGATCCCCAGGGCCCGGGCCGCGAGGACCGCCGAGCTCCCGACTTCGACCAGCGACAACCGGCTGACGGCCGTGGCGATCGGCACGCTGGCGATGTCGGGGGGACGGTAGCAGACCATCTCCCCGAAGCGCCCTTCGTGGACCAGCCGCACGGCGTGGGCTCCGAACTGCGTGGCGAGGACGCGGTCGAACGTCGTCGGGGCCCCGCCGCGCTGGAGGTGCCCGAGGACGACGGCGCGGACCTCACGGCCGAGTCGCCTCGCGATCTCGCCTGCGACCACTTCCCCCACGCCCCCGAGCCGCACCTGCCGGCGCTGCCCGTTGTCGCCGGCATGGACCGAAGCCCCTCCCGGGAGCCGCGCCCCCTCCGCAACGACGACGAGCGTGTAGCGCTTCCCTTCCGCCTCGCGCGCGGTCACCGCCCGGCAGACGTGGTCGAAGTCCCAGTCGATCTCGGGGAGGAGGATGACGTCGCCCCCGCCGGCGATGCCGGCATGGAGGGCGATCCAGCCGGCATGCCGCCCCATCACCTCAAGCACCATCACGCGCTCGTGGCTGGCGGCGGTGGTGTGGAGCCGATCGAGGGCGTCGGTGGCGGTCGCCACGGCCGAATCGAAGCCGAAGGTGAACGCCGTGGCGCCGAGATCGTTGTCGATCGTCTTTGGGACGCCGACAACGGGCATGCCATGTTCGTGGCACTGCTGGGCGATCGACAGCGAGCCATCGCCGCCGACGCACACCAGCCCGCAGATCCCCAACTGCTCGAGCGTCGTCGCCGCCGCTCTCAGAAGCTTTGGATCGATCGCCACGCGGTCGTTCTCCCCGACCAGCGCCGTGAACC
>SIAG01000299.1 GCA_009691925.1 Planctomycetaceae bacterium | reverse complement strand
GCCCGTCTCAACGCCACCGCGGCGGAGGGCTGGCAACCGGTCGCCGGGGATGTCGTGGCGCTGCTGACTCAGGCGTGGCGTCTCCATGAAAAGACCGGGGGAGCGTTTGACCCGGCCGCCGGCAGCCTCGTCCGGGCCTGGGGCTTTCTGCGGCGGCAGGGGCGCACCCCCGATGCCCCGACGCTCGCCGCCGCTCGGGCGGCGGCGGGGATGGAGCATGTCGAGATCGACGAGGTCGCGGGGCGGGTGCGATTCACCCGCCCCGGCATAGAGCTCAACCTCGGAGCGATCGGCAAAGGGTGGGCGCTCGATGCGGTGATCGGGATGCTCACCGCCGCCGGGGTGGCAAGCGTGCTCGTCCATGGCGGCTCGAGCAGTGTCCGCGCGATTGGGCTCCAAGGGCCGGCCCTTCCCGGACGGCGCGGGTGGCGCGTCGGCATCCGCCATCCGCTCCGGCCTGGTCGGCGACTGGCCACCGTGACGCTCGTCGACGCGGCCCTGGGAACGAGCGGCTCGGGGACCCAGTTCTTCGTCGACCGCGGGCGCCGGCTCGGGCACATCCTTGACCCACGCAGCGGGCTTCCGGCGGAAGGGGTGCTGTCGTCGACGGTGATCGCGCGGCGCGCGGCCGATGCCGACGCCCTCTCCACGGCGCTCTATGTCCTCGGGCCGGCGGGGCTCGAGCGGATCGCGCCGGCCGGCGGCGACTGCGCCGCGGTGCTCGTCGTTCCCGCTCGCAATCCCGCCAATGTCCGCGTCCTGACGGCGAACCTCGACCCCCAACTCGTCGAGTGGGATCCGGGGGAGGGGCTGGAGGTGGTGCGCGTGGTGTGAGCGGTGCCCACGGCGCGAGAGGACGCGCTGGCGACGCCCCTTTCTGGCAGGCCAGGCATGCCGCCGCCCAGCCCCAGCTGCCCGCGGAAAAACTCTGGGCCCGACAGCACAAGGCGGCCGAAAGTGCGCATGACTTGAGAAAACAGTGTGGTTTCCAGGTGGACCGGTTCCACTGGCTGCCCCTCAGCGGTTCGGTCAGGGATGACTTTTTCCACGGGCAGCAAGGGGAGCGGACGCCGGCGGCGGGCCGAACGGGAGGAGGAGGATGGCATTGGATGGTCCGGGGCGGAGAACGGGCGATGGTAGAATTGCCCTGGCGCGGCAAGGGCAATCGGGGCAGAAAGGGCGGTGCTGGCCCGTTTCCGCAGCCGGCGGAGGTTGGAAGTCCCCTGCCCCGGCGGTTTTCCTTAGGTACACTGTGGCAGCGTTGCACGACACGGGCCGACTCCCTGGACACCCGACCGAACTGAACATGATCGAGTGGTTCGAGCAGGGGTCGTACCTCGGCATCGTGATCTTCCTGACGCTCACGGGGATCGGGCTCCCGGTGCCGGAGGAGGTACCGATCATCGCTGCCGGCGTCGCCAGCAAGGCGGGAGCGCTGCATTGGTATTACGCCCTCCCTGCCTGCCTCCTCGGCGCGGTGCTCGGCGACAGCCTGATGTACGCCGTGGGGAGATTTTTCGGCGCCAAGATCCTCCGTGACCATCCCTGGTGGTCGGGGTTTCTCACCCCCGAACGCGAGAAGACGATCGAGGATCTCATCAACCGGCACGGGATCAAGGCGTTCTTTGTCGCTCGGTTTCTCGTTGGCCTGCGGAGCCCCTTCTATCTCACCGCCGGCATGCTCAAGGTGAAGTACCGCTGGTTCCTCCTCGCCGATCTCCTCTGCGCGTCGGTGGTCATCGGCGGATTCTTCGGGCTGGCCTATTCCTTCGGGGACAGCATCAGCGGCCTGATTCGCTCGGCCGAACGGGGGCTGACGCTAGCGGCGATCTCGCTCGCCTTCTTGGCGGTGGTGGCGTTCTTCTGGTTCCGGAAGCGGCGGATGCAGATGCTCGACCGCGACCCCGAGGCGCTGTTTGAGAACAAGGAGCTGATCTTCGGTCCTGCCGGCGACCGGATCGTCGATGCCGTCGGGATCGGCGACAGCCATACCAAGCATGTCGAACCGTCCCCCGGCGACCGCCCCGGCGGCCGCGACTGACGGCGGGAGGGGTCGTGCCGATTCTGCCGGCTCACGCTGGGGAAATGTCCCTTTTCGGCAAGCTTGTCGACCTCGGGCGACTTTGACGTCGCCAAACGGCGACCTAGGTAACTGTGGAGCCTTTTTCGTCCACGGGATTCACCATGCGCGCCGACCTCGTTTCCGCACCGCACAGCCTTCCCTCCCCGCTCCCGACGCCCGGGGGGAACAGCCGGGCGACGCGCGGGGCGGAGCGGAATGGGGCGCGCGGCCGGGTGGTCGTCATCGATGCCGATCGCCGGGCCGCATCGGGAACCGCGGCCTGGCTCTGTACTCAGGGGTGGCACGCCAGCGCCGCCGGGAGCGCTGAGGAGGCCCGCCGCCTCGTCTCCCGCGGCCGGTGTGATGCGTGGGTCGTCGTCGGCCAGGTGGCCACGCGGGGCGCCGAGGCAGTCCGCCAGCAACTCCCCTCCCGGCACGCGCTGGCCAGGCTCGTCGCCGTGCTCCCTCCCCAGGCCGATCCCGCCGGATGGGACATCACGATCGGCTTTCCAGCTGCCGATGACCGGCTGCTGGAGGCGCTCACGAAGGCCTGCCCGACCCCGTCTCCGGACGTCGAGCAGGGCCTGATTTCGCCAGGGGATCGGGTCGAGATCCTCGGGGGAGACCCGGCGATCCGCCGGGTGCTCGACATCGCCCGTCGCGTTGCCGACACCGGGGTCACGATCCTCCTCACCGGCGAGAGCGGCACGGGGAAATCGCTCCTGGCCCGGGAAATCCATGCCATCAGCGGCCGCCGCAGCGGGCGCTTCGTCGAGGTCGCCTGCGGCAGCCTGTCGGAATCGCTCCTCGAGAGCGAGCTATTCGGCCATGTCGCCGGCGCGTTCACGGGGGCCACGGTCGACCGCGAAGGGCGTTTCGCCCAAGCCGATGGGGGGACGATCTTCCTCGACGAGATCGCCACCGCCACGCCGGGCCTCCAGGTGAAGCTCCTCCGCGTCCTCCAGAACCTCGAGTTCGAGCCGGTGGGGGGGGGATCGACGCGCAAGGTCGACGCCCGCCTCGTCCTCGCCACCCACGAGGATCTCGCGGCGCTGGTCGCCGCCGGCCGGTTCCGCGCCGATCTCTTCTGGCGGATCAATGTCGTCACGATCGAGATGCCGGCGCTCCGTGACCGGCGCTCCGATATCCCCCTCCTCGCCAGCCACTTTCTCACCCGCGCTGCGGCCCGGGCGGGGCGAACGGTCGACGGCTTCACCCCGGGGGCGCTGGCGGCCCTGCTGGCCCACGATTGGCCCGGCAACGTTCGCGAGCTCGAGCACGCCGTCGAACGCGGCGTCTATCTCGGCACGGCCAGCCGCGTCGAGGTCGGCGATCTTCCCCCGGCGGTCATGACGGCCGGCGCGGTCCGGGTCGAGCCGCTTGGCCAGGGTGCGCTGCGAGAGTCGCTGGCGGTGCCGGAGCGGCAGATGATCCTCGAGGCGCTCCAGCGCCACGCCTGGCGGCGCGACGCGGCAGCCCGGGCCCTCGGCATCAACCGGACGACGCTCTACAAGAAGGCGAAGCGCCTCGGACTCGATCTTTCGGCGCTCCCCGCGGGGGGCTGACCGAGGCGCGGCCGTGGCACCATCATCCGAACAGCTCCCGCACCGGTTCGCCACCGCCGCCGCCTCGGGCCAGTGTTCGGCAAAGCGGATGACGTCGCGAAAATAGCGGGCCCAGGTCTGGCTCCATGCCGGCGCGGCGAGGAGCCGATCGACCTCCGCCGCACGTTTGCCGGGGGACTGGTCGGCGCGGCGGGCCCCGTCGAGGGGGTTCAGCCCACGGCGGGCACCCACCCCGCGGCGAGCGACCAGGCGAGGATCGTGGCGAGAACGAGCCGGTAGCTGATGAACGGCCAGAGCGTGTGGCTGCCGAGCATCGCCAGGAGCCAGCGGATCGCCCCGTAGCCGACGACTGCCGCGGCCAGTGTTCCGGCGGCGGCCATCGTGATCGCCTCGGTGGAGCCGAAGATCGCGCCCCGTTCCTGCCAGGCTTCGAGAAGGCCGGCGGCCGCAACCGCGGGGAGCGAGAGGAGGAAGGAGAACCGGGCGGCGGTCTGCCGGTCGAGCCCCCCGAGCATCCCCGACGAGATCGTCACGCCGCTGCGCGACGTGCCGGGGACGAGCGCCAGCACCTGGGCCAGGCCCATCCCCAGGCCGTCGGCGAGACCGATGCCGTCGAGCCCGTGCCGTCCGGTCGGGCCGCGCCGCTGCCGGAGGCGGATGACGATCTCCGCCACCGCCATGAGAACCGTCGCCGCCACGAGGGCCCCGATCACGACCTCCAACCGCCGGGCCTCCCCTTTGATGAGCTTCCGGAGGGCGAATCCGACGATCACGATCGGAAGGGTGCCGAGGAGAATCAGCAGCGAAACCCGCGACTCGGGGCTCCCCCACGGGCGTCCGGTCGCCATCCCCTTGAAGAATCCCCGCAGCAGGGACGCGATGTCTCCCCTCATCGCCACGCAGACCGCGGCGAGCGTGCCGCACTGGATGACGGCCGAATAGGCCGCCCCGGGGTCTTCCCAGCCGAGGAGCGCCGGGACGATCCGCAGATGGGCCGTGCTCGACACGGGGAGGAACTCGGTGAGCCCCTGGACAATGCCAAGGGTGATCGCTTCGACGAGGGTCATGGAAGGGGGGGCTGCCGGGGTGGGGGAGCGGAGTTGGGCTGGGACGGCGCCGAAGGGGGGGGAGAAAGTCGGCGGGCGGGGCGGGACGGCGAGGAAAGCAGGGCGGGGAGGGCTTTTTTCGATGCCCTAGCTGTTCCCGCTTCAAAATAGCAGCCCCTTCAGGCATAATCCTTCGCTTCCCCGCCGGTGGGCGTGACAGCGACGGCAACGCTGTCGGAGGCTCGCGCCGCCCACCCCACCCCGAACAGCCGCTCCAGACACTCGTTCCAGACACCCGGCCCCTACCCCGCGCCACGAGCGCGGTGAGCCAGAGCCCAGGAGACCTCCTCGCGATGTTCCGTAATCTCAGCACCGTCGGCCTGCCCCTTTCCGGACGGCCCAGCGAGCTCATCGAACTGGCGCTGTCGTTCGGTTTCGACGCGATGGACATCGACATCGTCGACTTCCAGCAGCAGGCCGAGGCGTTCGGGGTCGAGCATGCCCGCCGGCTGATGGTCAGCGCCCGCCTCCAGTGCGGGGCGTTCCATCTGCCGA
>SIAG01000298.1 GCA_009691925.1 Planctomycetaceae bacterium | reverse complement strand
GTTTATTCGCTATCTCGGCTGGCATGCCGAGGAACCACCATCGGTTGCTGACGACCTGACGGGGCTGCTGGCTCTCCGACTGGCCTGTGACGTGGCCCTGGCCGAATCGAGCGGTTCGACAGACCTGCCTGAGGGGCTGGTGCCGACAACTCCCGAGCCGCCCGACCCTCTGCCGGCTGTGCTGGCCCGCTACCTGATGCAGGTTGCCGGTGAGGTCAGCCATCGCCGCGTCCTGCTGGCCGACATTGCCACGGACAAACAGCCGGCGGCGTCCAGACGGCCGACGTTGCAGATGGTCTTCTGCATCGATGTTCGCAGCGAGGTGTTGCGACGCCACCTCGAAGCCCAGAGCAAGCTGGTCGAAACCTGTGGGTTTGCCGGATTCTTCGGGATGCCGCTGGAGTTTATTCGCCTCGGCACCGCGTTCGGCGCCGCTCATTGCCCGGTGCTGCTGCAGCCGACTTTTCCGGTCTTTGAGCGGCTGCTGGGAGCATCGGGAGAGCGAATCACGGCGGCCATCAACCACCGAAAAATGGTCAGGAAGGGCCGCAAGCTCTGGAAGGGCTTTCAGTCGTCAGCGATCTCCTGCTACAGCTTTGTGGAGGCGCTGGGGCTCGCCTATCTGCCGAAGCTTCTCACCGACTCCCTTGGCGTTACACGCCCCGTGGCTGACCCACGAAATGACGGCCTCACGCTCGACGAGCAGCGACGGCTCGGCCCCGACCTGGATGGCTCGGATGATCCCCTCCCGCTCGACCAGCGGATTGCCCTGGCCGAAGGCATGCTGCGAAACCTCGGGCTCACGGATCGGTTTGCGAGGATCGTCGCCATCTGCGGCCACGCCGCCTCCATGGTCAACAATCCCTACCGTGCGGGCTACGACTGCGGCGCCTGTGGTGGCCATTCCGGCGAGCCGAATGCTCGCGTTGCCGCCGCCCTTCTCAACGACATTCAGGTCCGTGCGGCACTCACCGAGCGGGGCATCGCGATCCCTGCCGACACCTGGTTCGTGGCGGCCGTGCACCGGACCACAACCGATGAGATTGAGTTTTTTGGTCCGACGGGTTGTCCTGCCACGCACCGCGACGAGTTTCGGGACATCCTGGCCTGGACTGCCGCCGCTGGGAAGGCAACGCGGCTTGAACGGAGCAGGCGGCTGGGGAACACCACCGATGAGTCGGTGCTCTTCCGGGCCCGCGACTGGGCGGAGGTTCGCCCCGAATGGGGGCTGGCGGGCAATGCCGCCTTCGTCATTGCCGACCGCAGCCGAACGATAGGGCTCAACCTCGGTGGCCGCTGTTTCCTCCACGAGTACTCCTCGGCGAAAGACCCCGAGGGAAAGGTGCTCGAGCTGATCATGACCGCCCCGCTGGTCGTGACCAGCTGGATCGGGCTGCAGTATTTTGCCTCCGCCGTCGACAACCAGGCCTTCGGCAGCGGAAGCAAAGTCATTCACGACGTGGTGGGTCAGTTTGGCGTCCTTGAGGGGAACGGTGGCGACCTGCGGGTTGGCCTCCCCTGGCAGGCGGTTCACGATGGCACCAAACTGCAGCATGAGCCGCTGCGGCTCACCGTCATCATCGATGCCAGCCGGGAACGCGTTGCCGACATTCTCAATCGGCACTCAGGCGTGCGCGATCTCGTCACCCACAAATGGCTTCGGCTCGTGGTCGAGGATGCGGGAGCACGCTACCGCTGGACGCCCACGGCTGGCTGGCAGCTGCTCTGACTGGACGCTCAATACCCCCGGTCAGGGGTTGCGGTCGGGCGCTCCGGTCAGGCCGAAAAAGGGCGTCGCGACCGGCAAAACCCCCATTGCCGCCGAGGTGACCGCCGGACTATCGTCCCGCCCCCTCCGGGCAGTCCGGAGGGATCGACCCGCTCCGCTCCCCGCCGGCACCCCCGACGGATTCCCGGGGCCAGACAAAGGAGATTTCCATGGCGAACGGATTGACCATGGGTTCTGGGCTGGCGGACCGTACCGCCTCCGGCTTGCACCTCGGTGCAGCCCAAGGCCCAGCCCACCACGGCGTCGGCCCGGCTCCGGCCTGGTGTGCCGTACCCCGGTGCACACTGCGCTTTGAAAAGTGTGCCGACGGCTTCAAGATCCACTGCGAATGCCCCGACCAGGCCTCCTGCGGGACGCTCCAGAACCTCTGCCGCAGCCTCGCCGAGGGGATGTGCAGCTGCGCCTGCACGAAGAACGGGATCTGCGTGGCCCAGTGCAATCTCTGCTTCTGCAGTTGCACCTGCGAAACGACGGCGAAGGGGATCTGCATCACCTGCCGCTCCGGCGACAAGGATTGCTGCAAGCTGACCCAGGGCTGCTGCGAGTGCCTCGCCGCCTGCTGCCAGGCCGGCTGCGCCTGCACCGTCTGCTTCGGCGGCGTCCCGGTCTGCTGCGGCACCTCCGTCTGCTGATTCGACTTGCAAAAACTCCCGGAGCGTGGACCACCACCGCCGGACCGTGCCTAACGGCCCGCCGGAGGGGGTAGTCTGCGTCGTCCGGGAAAAAAACCAAGGAGCCCGCCTGGAAAGTCCATTTTCAGGCGGGCTTTCTCATGTTTGGTGCCTATACACGACTATGTTGACTATTTTTGTAATGAACGTCAGACTGCACGCTCCAGGCTTCGCGCTTTCGTGTTTCGTCCCACCCGTTCGCCCCTCGAGGTTTCCTGCCGATGCCCCATCCCCTCCGCCCCTTCCTCCGAGTGACGGCCCTGGGCGTCATCCTCCTCGCCGCGGTGACCTCGGGCTGCGCCAAGCCGGCAGGTGAGGGTGGATCGAAGCCGCCGGCCATCGAGCTCCTCAACGTCTCCTACGATCCGACGCGCGAGCTCTACAAGGAGATCAATACGGCCTTCGCCAAGCATTACCAGGCCGAGGCCGGGGGAGCGAAATGAGCCCGGTGGCCGCCTGCCGCCCCCCTCCCTTCTGCCGGAACCGATCGCCATCGCCTCATGAACACACCCCCCACACCGTCGAGCTCGAACCGGCGAGAGGGCCCACCGGCCGATCGGTTCTCGATCCTCCGTCCGCCGTCGCCTCCGATCCGCCGCGCCCGCCACCGCACGGTCCTCCCCGGCTTCGGCATCAGCGCGGCGATCACCTCGCTGATGATCGTCGCCCTCGTCGTCATTCCGCTGGCCGTTCTGATCCTCCGGGCGGCGTCGCTCGGCCCGGCCGGATTCCTCGCGGCGGCGTGGACGCCACGGGCTCGGGCCGCCTCCGCGGTGTCGCTCGGCTCGTCGCTGACCGCCGCGGTCATCAGTTCGCTGCTGGGGCTCCTCGTCGCCTGGGTGCTCGTCCGCCTGGAGTTCCCTGGACGGCGGATCCTCGATGCCCTCGTCGACGTGCCGCTGGCCCTCCCCACCGCAGTAGCGGGCCTCGTCTACTCGACCCTGTATGTCGAGAAGGGGTGGCTCGGACAGTGGCTGGTGCCGATGGGGATCAAGGGGGCGTATTCGCTCCTCGGGATCGTGCTCGTGCTCGTGTTCGTCAGCCTGCCGTTCGCGATCCGGGTCGTTCAACCGGTCATCGAGAGCCTCGACAAAGACACCGAAGAGCCCGCCCAGGCCCGCGCGGCCCGCGTCTATCTCCGCCCCCAATGAGCTCGACACCGCCCGCGCCCCTTCCGGCGGCCCGTCGGAAGCGCATCAGGGCACGAGCCTCGCAGCGACGGTCCTCCGCCAGACGCGCACCGGCCCGATCACCCGCATCACCTGCCAGCCGCAGGAGGGAGGGAGCGAGCTCCACGTCGATCTCCCCTCGGCCGCGGCCCGCCAGCTCGGCCTCCAATCGGGCGAAGCGGTGTCGATCACGCCGCGACATGTCCGCGTGTTCCTGCCCGACCCGGAGTATGTCATCTGACCCCTGTTCCCAGCCCCGTCCGACCGACGGTGACCCCGACACCGGCTCCACCGCCAGCGGCTACCCCGTCGCTGACATCAAGGCGGTGGTCAACGCGGCCGGGAACGGCTTCGCCACCGCCGGGCTGTTCTGCGTCACGACCGACTACTCGCCGACGATTTTCGTTGACTCGCGGCTGGCCAACGGCGGCACGGTCAGCGACAACCTCGCCGCACGTGCCGACGCCGCAGCCCCGCGGGGCCAAAGCCGGCACCAAAATCGATGATCCCGGAGGGGCCGGGGCGGGGTGAACCCCGCCCCGGCCCACTCCTTTTTGCCCCCCGAACCGGGCACGCCTCCCCGCCGCGGACGGCCACGGGGGGGCCGTGGCTTTCAAAAGCGGAGTCCAAGCCGTACCCTGACGGGGTGAATCCCGACGTGGGCCACAGCGACCGCGGTGCCCGTCGGATCACCGCCTTTGGAGCCAGCGAAGACTCCGCGGCGTTAGGTCTTCGCCCCGGATCGGACGCGGGGTCGGAAACGAGAGCCGGGAGCGGGCCCTTGCCACGAGCGTGTGCATGAGCGACATCCTGTTCCATTACTACCGCGTCAACCCGACGACGTGGTTCTACCTTTCGTCGCTCCTCTCCATCGCGCTGTTTTTCAAGTTCAACCGCGTCTGGAGCGTGAGAAACCTCGATCTCGTCGGCCTGATCCTGTTCGCGCCGGGATTGCTGGCGGTGGAGTATGGAAGTTTCCGGGCCAACCAGGCAGCGCTCCAGCTCGGTTACATCTGGCTGTTCTCGGTGTCGGCGGCATTCCTGGTGAGGATGCTGTTCGACTCGATGATGGTCCGCCGGCCGCTCCTCGAGCCGAATCTGACGACGGGGGGGCTGGTGTTCCTGGGGAGCTCGCTGCTCGTGTTCCTCCTTGCCAACGTGATCACATCGCGCCCCCAGCAGTCAGACATCGCCGCCGCCGCCGCCGCGTCCCGGACGGTTGCCCAGGCGGAGCCCGGCGAGGCTGACCAGGTCGATCCCCTCGAGCGTCTCGGCCCCGGCTACCCGCTCCTGTTCCTCCTCCCGCGGATCTCGGCGCAGCGGATTTTCTCCCCCGAGGCCGATGGAAAGGGGACGGTCGAGGCCGCCGGGGACGCGCGGATCGTCAACGAGACCACCGCCCGGGTGATGGCGATCCTCTCGCAACTGGCGATCGTCGCCGGGATGGTGTTCACCGGCTGGCGGCACTTTGAGAACGCCCGCCTGGGGATCGCCGCGGCAGTCCTCTACCTCCTCCTCCCCTACACGGCGATCATGACCGGGCGGGTCGACCATGCCCTCCCCGGGGCACTGGTCATCTGGGCGATCGCCTGCTATCGGATTC
>SIAG01000297.1 GCA_009691925.1 Planctomycetaceae bacterium | reverse complement strand
GATGCCGAGCCCACGGGCCCGGAAGGGGATGGGGCCGGCCGCGGCCGGCTTGCAGGCGCGCTGTATGCCGATTTCACGCTCAGCACCGAAATCCCGCTCGGCAGCCACACAAGCTGGATCGCCCCGGCCGACGGCCTTCTCATGCTCCGCGTCGCCGACGCCTGGACGGAGCTCGCTGATAATGACGGCGCGCTTTCCATCACCATCCGCCGCGGAGAGGCTCCTTGATGTCGCTTGAGAGTCGACGCCACCTGTTTTTGGTCCTGCCTTCCCTGTTCCTCGCCGGCTGCGGCCGACAGGGTCAAGCGCCCCTCGACCCTCGCGCCAAGATCGATCTCGATCTCGATGCGCTCGACGCCGACGGCCTCCGCGGGCCCGCCGATGGCAAGGTGGCAGTCGACTACGAGTTTGTCATCCCCAACACCCCCGCCGCCCGCGAAGCGGTGACTCGGATCGACCCGAGCGTCGCATTCATGCCCGGCTCGCGCGGCAGGATCGGTGCGAAGGCGGGGGAGTGCCTGTGCCTCGGCTCGACCCACCAGCCGCGCCACCGCGAGATTCTCCTCGCCCTCGCCCGGCTCCCCGAGATCGCCCGGATCATCGAGTGCCATCACGAGTAGCGGGACAGCCAGTTGGCCACGGGTAAAAGTCACCGGCATCTGACACCGCTTTTCAGGCCCAGCCGCACAGCCCGCATCGATTGCATCCTCCGGGTCGCCGCCGCGGCCCATCAGCAGCCGCTCTCAAACACTCCTCGGATGGAGGAATGGGCGCTCGTCGCCGTATCCTCTACTTGCCCGAAGCCCGCCACGAGGAACGCCCTTTGATGAAACGGCACCGTCTCGCCGAAAAATACGGCCTGACAGAGGCGGAGATCCTCGACGCCATCGATGGCCGTTTCAGGCTTCGCGTTGCCGTGGAGGGGGCGATCGCCGAGATCCAGACAGAGCGGCACATCAAAGCCCTTGTCGGCACCGCCATCGATCGCTACGAGATCCACGATGAGGACGGAAAACACGACTTTTCGCTGTGGCTGCCGCGTCGCCGTCAGCCTGTCAGAGTCGAATGCAAGAACGTTCGGAACTCCAACGAGGCTTTTCGGACAGGGGGTCAGATCGTCGCCTATAAAGTGGAAACGCAGAAGACACGGGCCTCGCAGGGAGATCCGACTTCACGGCTGTACGACATTGACCAGTTCGACGTTCTGGGCGTCTGTCTCGGGAAGAAAACCGGCGATTGGCGCCAAATGCTGTTCGTGCGTACACTGTCCCTCCAGCGACAGCCCGGACTGCCTCGGAAGCTGAAGCCGATCCAGAGGGTGCCCCTCCCCACCGATTCGGAACTCGACCCATGGTTCTCAAGCCTGGCACAACTCCTCGCGGACGGGCAAAAATCGGGCGGGCGAAGAAACTGAACGTTCCGATGTACCGCACGGCACTCGGCCGGGCTCACTGTGCAGACAGCCTTGAGCACATGGCCGTCGAAGCCGACGGATCGGTCGATCTGGTGATGACATCGCCCCCCTACGCGCTCCATTTCAAGAAGGAATACGGGAACGCCGATCAGGCAGACTACGTCGATTGGTTTCTTCCCTTCGCGCACGAAATCAAGAGGATCCTCAAGCCGGACGGCAGCTTCGTCCTCAATGTCGGCGGCGCCTGGACGCCTGGCGCTCCCGAACGATCCCTCTACCATTTCCGGCTCCTCCTGGCGCTCTGCGACCAAGTCGGTTTTCACCTCTGCCAAGAGTTCTTCTGGTACAACCCCGCAAAGCTCCCCGCGCCGGCCGAGTGGGTCAACGTGCGACGGGTTCGAGTCAAGGACTCCGTCGAGTACATCTTCTGGCTGTCGCCCACAGCGCATCCCCGGGCCGACAACTCGCGCGTGCTCCAGGCCTACAGCAAGGACATGGAGCGATTGATCCGGCGAGGCATCAAAGAAACGAAGCGACCCTCGGGGCACCTCGTCAAGCCGTCGTTCGCCGTCGACAAGGGGGGCTCCATTCCGCCGAACCTCATCGAGTGTGGTAACAACGAGTCAAACAGTTTCTACATCCGCGAGTCGAAGCGACTCGGGAAGAAGGTCCATCCAGCTCGGTTCCCGGCAGAGCTTCCCCGCTTTTTCATCGAGTTTCTTACCCAGCCAGGTGACGTCGTCCTCGATCCCTTCGCCGGCTCGAACATGACCGGCTCTGTCGCCGAGCAGCTCGGGCGGAAATGGGTCGCCATCGAGCGGTCGGAGGAGTATCTCCGCGATTCTCAACTCCGCTTCCAGGACAACGAACCGGCGGCGGTCGACAAGTCCAACAAGCCATCGCAGAAACTTCTCTTTCGCGGCGCTTAAAAGGCTGCGACTGAGCTGTTTCGAGTAGCGGGCTCGAAAGCCGTCAGTTGGGAAACGGCCCTCCCCGGTGCGGCAGGAGCGCTCCCGCCTCGCGAACGAGATCGAGAAACTCGGCCCGGAGGCCGCCAGGATCGGTGCCGAGCGCCCCGGCCGCCGTGGCGGTGACATGGGCTAGCGACGCCTCCCCGCGGTGGGCGCTGTCGCGGAGGAGCATCCCGAACTCGGCCACCGCCGCGGCGAAGCGGAGATTCGTTGAGGCGTTTTCAAACGTCGTGCCGGTGTCTTCGAGGGGAAACTCGCGGAGGGTGCTCGTGTCGCCGGTCGGATCCTTGGAGCGGAGCTTGAGCGTGAGCAGCTCGCTCGACGCCGGCCCCACTTTGGCCGGGGCCTCGGGCTTCGCCGCCACCGTCTCGTTCGGCTGATACTTGAGCGGCTCGGCGCCAGGGGGATTTTCAGCAGCGGCGGTGGGGACAATCTCATAGAGGGCCGTGACGCCGTGCCCGGCGCCGATCTCGCCGGCGTCCTTTTTGTCGTCCTTGAAATCCTCCGCCGCCATGATCCGGTTTTCATAGCCGAGGAGCCGGTAGGAGGCGACCTGGGCGGGATTGAACTCGACCTGGATCTTCACATCCTTGGCGATCGTCACCGTGCTCCCGGTGAGCTGCTCGACGAGCACTTTCCGTGCTTCGCGGGCCCCGTCGATGTAGGCGTAGATCCCGTTGCCATTGTCGGCGAGCTTTTCCATCTTCTCGTCCTGGAGGTTCCCCTGGCCGTAGCCAAGGACGGTGAGAAACACCCCGCTCGATGCCTTCTGCTTGATCAGCGCCACAAGCGCCGCATCATCGGTGACGCCGACATTCAGATCGCCATCGGTCGCTAGGACGACCCGATTCGAGCCCCCCTTCACGAACGCCTCGGCGGCCTGGGCATAGGCGAGCTCGATCCCGGCCGAGCCGTTGGTGGAGCCCCCGGCAGCGAGGGCCTCGATCGCCCCCCGGATCCGTGCCTTCTGATCGCCGCTGGTCGGCGCGAGCTTCAGCCCGGCGTCGCCGGCATAGGTGACGATCGCGACTTTGTCGTTCTCGGTGAGCTGGTCGACGAGCATCGACAGGCTCTGCTTGACCAGCGGCAGCTTGTTGGGCTCGTTCATCGAGCCCGACACGTCGACGAGGAACACGAGGCTCGTGCCGGGGCGGGCCGCGGCGGCGATCTCACGCCCCTTCAATCCGACGCGGACGAGCCGGTGGCCGGGGCGCCATGGGCAGGCGGCCGTCTCGAGCGACACCGAGAAGAGATCATCCCCCACCGGCGGCGCGTCGTCGTAGCGGAAGTAATTGAGCATCTCTTCGAGGCGAACCGCGTCGGCCGGCGGGATTTGGCGGTCGTGGAGAAACCGGCGCACGAGCGCGTAGCTCGCCGTGTCGACGTCGATCGAGAAGGTCGAAAGGGGCTGCTCCTTCGGATTGCGGAAGGCGTTCTCGACGAACTTTCCGTAGCGCTCCGTCCCCGGTGCGGCGCGGTAAAGCAAAAGCCGATCGGCATCCCGATCCTTAAACCATTTCCCGTCGCGCACTTCCTCCCCTTCGGAAAGCCTCGGCAGGGCCTCGGACATCGGTTCCCCCATCGCACCAGCGGCTGGAGGGGTCGGGCCGGGAGCCCTTAGGGTATCCCGAAGGCCTGGCATAACCGTCATCCTGCGGCTCCGTTCGAAGAGGCGCTCCCCACCCCCCGGCGGCCCCTGGCCGTTTTTGCCGAGCGAGATCCCCCCCGCACCGCTCCCGGGACTTGCAGCGAGCAGGCTCGGGTCGACCTGCTCCCCCTCGGCATCTTGCAGCTGCTTGCTTTCCTCCATCCTCTTGCTCGCCACCGCGGTCGGCGCCGGTCCAGCCGGAGCCGGAACAGTAGCCGGCGACGCGTCAAGACTGGCCGGGGCAGCCAGCCCGAAGTCGCTGTCTGCCGGGCCTAACGCGTAGCCAGACTTGTCGGCCCAAGCTTCGGTCACGTCGTCAGCCTGGGCGAGGGATTCCGCTTTCGCCACCGGTGCATCGCCGAGGGTGATCGCTTCGCGGAGCGTCTCCTCCGTGGGCCGCGCAGTCTGGGCCAGTTCTTTGACCACCACGCCTGTCTGCTCGATCGCCGGCCGCGGGTCACGGATCGGCCGGGTCGGTGGATCGAGGGTGACAATGAGCGCGAGCACGGCTGCGGCCGTGGTGCCCGCGGCGATAAGCATCGGGACAGCCGACAGCGGGCCGCTTGAAAGTTGGGAAAACAGACCGCGTCCGGCGGGCGTTCCCGCGCCGACTGGCACGGTGCCGCCCCCCCGCGGGGCCTTGGCCTTCGCACCCTGCGTCGCGAGCGCCGCGGTCACGGCCGTGCGGATCGATGGCGATCCGACCGGCTCCCGCGACGGGAGCGCGGCCAGCGCGGGCTGGCGGAGCGCTGCCCCGATGGCCTGCACCTCGGCGAGCTTGGCGCGGTTGGCCTGCGCTTCAGGGCCGTCGAGACGGCGCTCGATCTCGGCAGCTTCTTCTGTGGAGAGCTCGCCGAGGGCGTGAGCCGTGAGCTGGGCGGCGGCCTTCTCCTCGGGAGTTACAGCCACCCCGTCGAGGCCTTCGCCGAGCAGAGCACGGAGACGCTCGTCGGGAGTCTGGGTCCCCTCGGGCGCCTTGGCTCCGTTATGAGTCCCGTCGGGGGCAGCGTCGTGGGGGGCGTCGTGGTCGCGGGTCATCGAATCACCTCCTGGGTGTGCGGGGGGCGCGGCTGCGGCAGGTCGGCCAGCAAGCTGCGGACAAGTGGGTGGGCGCGGAGTTTCGTCAGGCCACGGTGGGCAAGCACACGAACATTCCCCTCCTGGCGGCCGGTGATCTCGCCGATCTGCCGATAGGAAAAACCTTGGCACC
>SIAG01000296.1 GCA_009691925.1 Planctomycetaceae bacterium | reverse complement strand
CCCCTTCCTGCCCTGGCTCCCCTTCCTGCCCTGGCTCCCCTTCCTGCCCTGGCTCCCCTTCCTGCCCTGGCTCCCCTTCCTGCCCTGGCGGCCATCGTGGCGGTGGCCCGCTTCCAGATCAATCGCCTCCTCACCCCTCCCCGGCTCGCCCTGGCGGCGATCGGGGCCGCCTTCCCCACCGCCGTGCTCCTGGCGGCAACGAAGGCCCGGGGCAGTGCCCTCGACACCGACCTGGGGGCGATCCTCCTCTACTTCCTGGTGCCGGAGGCGGTCTGCATGCTGGGGCTGCTGGTGACGATCTGCCCGGTGGTTGCCGACGAGCTCGAGCGCGGCACCTGGGTGCACATCGCCGTCAGGCCCGGGGGCCGGCGGGCGCTCCTCCTGGGTACCTGGCTCGCCGCCGTGCTCTGGACCGGGGCCGTGGCGCTGGTGGGCCTTCTCCTCGCTGTGTTCGCTGGGGTGATCGAGAATGGCTTGATCCTGCTCGGCCCCTTCTCGCTGCTCGTCTGCCTGTCGTGCATCGGCCGCGCAGCGCTCTTTTCACTCCCGGCGGTGATCATTCCCAAGCGGGCGCTCGTCGCCAGTGTCGGCGTGGCCCTCGTCGTGGAGTATCTCGCCGGGCTGATCCCGGCCGTGGTCAACCAGCTCACCGTCTCCCTCCGCCTGCGGACGCTCCTGGTGCGCTTCATGGACTGGCGCCGGAACATGCCGATCCAGCTCCAGCTGCTCGTCGACGACCGCCCACCGTGGGCCCAGGTCGCCGCGGTGCTGATCCTCGCGGTGGTGTTTCTCACCATCGCTGTGGCGATCCTCGAATGGCGCCAGTTCCCCCCCAGCGAGGAGAGCTGACATGATCGAAGTCGTGGATCTGGTCAAACATTACCGCGCCTCGTCGGGGGGGATCGTCCGGGCCGTCGACGGGGTCTCGTTCGCGGTCAATCCCGGCGAGATGGTCGGGCTCCTCGGTGCCAACGGGGCCGGCAAGACGACCACCCTGCGGATGCTCGCCACGCTCCTGGCGCCGACCTCCGGCACGGCCCGCGTCGGCGGCTGTGATGTCGCCATCGACCCGGTCGGGGCCCGCCGTCGGCTCGGCTACGTCTCGGCCACCACCGGCGTCCCCGATCGGCTCTCGGCCCGCGAGATCCTCCATTCCTTCGGCGCCCTCCACGGCCTCCGCGGAGACGCGCTCGAAGCCCGGGTCGAGCGGCTCATCGACGTCCTCGACCTCGGGAAGTGCGCCGATCGCCCCGCCGGCCGGCTTTCCTCCGGGCAGCGGCAGCGCGTCAGCGTCGGCCGGGCCCTCGTCCACGATCCGCCGAGCTTGGTCCTCGACGAACCGACCAACGCCCTCGATGTCCTCGGGGCCCGCGACCTGCTCGCCTTCCTCGCCGATCTCCGCAGCAGCGGACGAGCGATTCTCCTCTCCTCCCACCGCCTCCACGAGATCGAGAAGCGCTGCGACCGGTTCGTCGTCATCCATGGCGGCCGGGTGGTGGCGAAGGGGACGCGCGAGGCATTCGTGGGGGAGGCCGGCGGTCTCGAGGAGGCGTTCTTCGCGGCGATCGCGGGGGCTCGCGCCGAATGACCCCCCCCTCCGCCATCCCCGACGCCGCCGTGAACACGTCCCTCGAAGCGGCGGTGTCGATCGCCCGCCGCGACCTGCTGGAGTTCGTCCGCGACCGGAGGACGCTGTTTGTCACGCTCCTCCTCCCGATGGTCACCTACCCGCTGGTCGCCCTTTCCAGCGCCCTCGGGCTGCGGACGGCCGTCAGCGATCTCGAGGCCCGCGCCGCGCCGACGCCCCTGACGGTGGCGATGAGCGGCCCCGAGGCCGGGGCGCTCGCCCGGCGGATCGATGGCGTGGTGCAGCGGGGGAAGCCGGTGAACACGGGCGAAATCTCCTGGCCCTCCGCGATGTCGTTCCTCCATGGTGATCCGGAGACGGCCATCGCCGCCGTCGAGGATGGCGCGGCGGATGTGTGGATCGATGCCCCGGAGGGGATCGTGTCGGCCCTCGATGCCGAAGGGACGGTCGACCTCGACGTTCGCTTCCCCTCGCGGCGCCCCAGCGGGCGCTCGCGAGAGCAGTTCGAGGGGGTGATCCGCGGCGTCGCCGAGGCGATCCGCACCAGCCGGGTGAACCGGGCCGGATTGCCCGACAGCGTCCTCCAGCCGATCCGCCTCCGCGTGCTCGGAGAGACAGCCGGTGTGCCGGCGGTGGCCACCGAGCAGATCCTCCCGGCGCTGACCGCGTCGATCCTCGTCCTCCTCTCGGTCTTGACGATGACCGGCGCCTTTTACCCGGCCATCGACGCGATCGCCGGCGAGAAGGAGCGCGGGACGATTGAAACACTCCTCATGGCCCCCTGCAGCACCGGCAGCATCGTGTTCGGGAAGTTCCTCGCTGTCTACGCCGTTACCCTGGCGACGCTCGCCGCCAACTGCCTCTCGATCGCCCTCACCGGGGCCGTCGGCCTGCGCTTCCTCCCCGCCGTGCAGCTGCCGGCGCTCGGCGCCGGGGCGGCGGTGACGGTGATCGCGTTCGTCGGCCTGGCAGCGCTCGCCGCCGCCACCTGCCTGGCGGTGACGACGGCATCGAAGAGTGGCAAGGAGGCCCAAAACACGCTCACGCCGGTGATCCTCCTCGTGGCGGCGCTCTCCGGGATGGCGCTGGTGCCCGGATTCCGGGGCGACGGCGCCTTGGCGCTGGTGCCGTTCATGGGGCAGGTGATGGTGGCCCGCGACACCCTCACCCTCACGCCCGATCCCAACGGGGGAGGGATCATCTCCGCACTCCTCCCGCTCCTCCTCACGCTCCTCTCCTCGGCCCTGTTGACCGCGCTGCTCCTGCGCGGCACCGCGACCTTGCTCACCGACGAGGAGATCCTCTTTCGCGGCCCCGATGCCGCCGGCGGCCTCCTCGCTCGGCCGGCTCCGCGCGTCGTCCCGACCATCTCCCAGGGGATCATTCCGGTCGTGGCGGGGATGGCGGCGCTGTGGTATGTGCAAGCCTTCACCCCGGAGAATCTCCTCATGGGGATCCCGATCCACCAGGGGATCGCCGTCCTCCTGCCGCTGCTGGCGATGCTCTCCTGGCAGCGGGTCGACCTGGGGCAGACGCTCGGCCTTGGCCTGCCCCGCTCGGCGGGGCGGACGGTGGCGGCGGTGCTCGGGGCAGCGAGTCTCGGGGCGGGATTGTTCATCGTCTCCGCGGCGTTCATGCTGGCGCTGCAGGGAACGGAGGTCTCGCCGGCGATCCGCAGCCTTTCCGAGCGGCTCATCGGGCTCATTCAGCAGCATCCGTGGTGGGTCTCCTGGACACTGATGGCCCTCCTCCCGCCGGTGGCCGAGGAGCTGCTTTTCAGGGGATGGCTCCTCTCGGCGCTCGCCGGCGAGCGGCCGACACGGGGCCGGCTCGCGGCCGCGGTCGTCGTCCAGGCGGCCCTATTCGCCGTGGCCCATGTTCTCCCCGAGCGGATGCCGGCGACTTTTTCACTCGGGATCGTGGCCGGCGTGCTGCGGGTCGCCACGGGGAGTCTTCTTCCCGCCGTCGTCCTCCATTCCGTCCATAACACGATGCCGCTGCTCCTCCTGGCGCTCGCCGGCGGCGGGGTCGACGGGAGCGTGCAGGAGCTCGCGACCGGGGCCTCGACAACGCTTCCCGCCGGCGCGCTCCCGGTGGCCTTGCTGTTGATGGCGATCGGCGCGGGCTTAGTGGCACTCGCGGCCCGCGGCGGCGGGCGCACGGCCACGGTCGTGGCCCTCGTTCTCGCCTCGGGCGGCGCGTGGGGGTCCGCGGCGGCCGACGGGGCCGAGACACTCCGCGTCGGCGTCGCACCGGTGGGGTTGACGCTCCAGATCGTCGATGGCCAGGCGACAGGGCCATCGGTCGACATGTGGAACGACATGTCACTGCGGCTCGGTATCACCACCGAATACGTCGTCACCGATTCGATCGTCGAGGGGCTCGCGGGGGTGCGGACGGGGGAGGTCGACCTGTTCCTCGGGCCGGTAGCGATGACGCGCGAGCGCGAGGAGATTTTCGACTTCACCCATTCGGTGTTCCATTCGGGCCTGCGGATCGCGGTCCCGAAGACCGACGATGATTCCTATCTCGGCCCGCTCTCGATCCTGCTCACACGCGGGGCGTTGCAGTTGCTTGCCGGGCTGGTCTTGCTGACGGTGCTCGTCGGGCATGTGCTGTGGTGGCTGGAGCGCGGCGTCAACGAAAAAAGTTTCCCACGCGACTGGCGGCACGGGGTGTGGGAGGGAACATGGTGGGGGATCAGCACACTGATTGCCAGTGGCTGCGACGACAAGCATGTCGACACGGTGCCAGGGCGGATCCTGGCAACGGCGTGGATGCTCGTCGGCACGGTGCTGATCGCGCTGTTCACCGGGAGCCTGGCGGCGACGCTCACGGCCGAACGGATCGGGGGGACGATCCACGGGCCGCGCGACATGGCCGGCCGGCTGATCGCCGCGCAAGCTAACGGCGTCTCGGGGCAGGCGATCCGGGCGCGGGGGGGGATCCCGGTGGAGCTCCGCACGCTCGACGACGTATTCGCGGCTGCCGATGCCGGGGAAGTGGACGCGGTGATCGCCGAGAACCAAACCCTCCGGCATGCGATCTCCCGGCCCGACCGGTCGAACTACCGGCTCGTCGGGCCGGTGTTTGAGTCGTTCGACTTCGGGCTGGTGCTCCCGGCGGGGAGCCCACTCCGCGAACGGCTCAACGCCGTGATCCTCTCGATGCGCGAGGATGGCGCGATCGACACGATCATCGACCGCTGGCTCGGCACGGCGGAGTGAGACGGCCGGCCCCGGGCCCCTGTCACCTTCTGCGGAGAGATATCTTTCCCGCCAACATCTTCACGGCCAAAGAATTCCCCGCGAGAGATCCTGGAACAGCCCGACGGCTCTCCGCGGTCTCAAACAAAAGGCGGCGTCTTTCCTCGCCGCTGCCCCCCAATCGCTTCCTCCGCCTCATTCATCTTCGTCCAGAAAGAACCTCCCGCTTCCAGCCCCCCGTTGAGCGGAGGCATAATACTTGGCGTTGTCGGCTGCGGCCGGAGTGATCCAGACAACGAAGCGGTACACCAGGGAGACCAGGTACAAGATCACAAGTGCAACGAGGATAAGGAGTGCCAATACGTCGAAGAAGCCCCCGAATTCCCCCCCACTAAAACTAAACCTGTCTAGAGTTATTATGATCGCAGTTACGGAGAGGATTAGAAGAAGAGAAAGAGTCTTGGGGCC
>SIAG01000295.1 GCA_009691925.1 Planctomycetaceae bacterium | reverse complement strand
ACAACGTCGGGGCCCGCCGCCGTGCCACCGCCGGCAGCGACGTTCGTCGACAGGACGGCGATCGCCTCGATGGCCGCACGGGCCACGTCGGGCCGGGTCGTATCCTTAGCCCGCTCGAGGAGCGGAGGGAGGGCCTCGGGAATCGTGAACTCACCCAAGGCGCGGCAGAGATAGACGCGGAGCATCTGCGACTGCTCGCCGGTCCGCCCGCTCTTGGACTCATCGGTGAGGATCCGGCCGAGCTCCACCGCAAGGGTGGGATCGGCCTTCAGGGCCCCGCCCCCCGGGCCGCGGAGGTCGTTGGCGAGGTTGAGGGCCGCCTGCCAGCGTCCTTCGTTGTCGCGGCGGAGCGTGCGGACGTAGGCCTGCGGGTCCTGGCCGAGGTGAGCGAGCCAGTGGAAGGTGAGCCAGACGCCGACAATGATCGCTACGATCAGCCCCGGCACGAGGAACAGCTGGACGAGAAACCCCGCGCTCGGTGGTTCGACCGGCGGGAGGAGTTGATCCGGCGACATCGGCCGGCGGGACTGCGAGTTGTCAGCGGGGGCTGCCATGGAGCGGATCGGAGGGGAGAGCGTTGTGAAGAACAGATGCCCAATTCTATACCCACCGCGGTCCGCAGGCCTGGCGGTGGCGTTTTCTCAGCCGCTCGGTTCTGATTTCGCGCGACGTGGCCGGCCTTGCTCTCTCTCCGGCCAGCGTCTCCCGGTTCCGATTCCGCCTGGTTCTCTCCCCATGGCCTCTGCCGCATCCTCTTCCCCTCGGCCGCTGTGGCTGGATGCAGCGGCGGCCGACGCCCTCCTCGCCGGGAGCGGTGGCGCCGACGTGATCGCGGCGCTGGCCCTCGACGAAGCCCTCCTCGAGGAGGCTCACGAGGGGGTCCGTGGGGAAGCGGTGGTGCGCACCTGGATGGCGACGCGGCCGGTGGTGGTGGTGGGGTCGTCGAGCCGGGTGGAGGAGGAGGTCGACGTCGCCGGCTGTGATGCCGCCGGGGTGCCGATCCTGCGGCGGCCGAGTGGCGGGGCGACGGTGATCCTCGGGCCGGGATGTGTGATGTGGTCGGTGGTGACGCCGTATCCTGCCGGGGTGCCGGCGGTGGAGCGGATCCACGCGGCGATGCTCGATCCGCTCGTAGGGGCGCTGGTCTTGGCGGGATTGCCGGTGTCGCGGCAGGGGACGAGCGATCTGGTCCTGACGGTGGATGAGGGGAGCGAAGCGATCCCGTCGCTGAAAAAAATCTCCGGCAATGCGCTCCGCGTCCGGCGGCATGGAGTGCTCTACCACGGCACGCTCCTCGACCGCTTCGACCTGCCGCTCGCGGCCCGGCTTCTGAAACATCCGCCGCGTGAGCCCGACTACCGTGGCCAGCGGCCGCACGCGGAGTTCCTCGTCAATTTGGAGCTGGGGCGGGAGCGGATCGAGGGGCTCCTCCGGGAGGCGTTCGGCGCGGTCGACCCGCTCGGGGAGCTGCCGCGGGAGCGGGTAGCGCGGCTGACCGAGGAGCGGTATGGAGATCGGGCCTGGACACATCGCCTCTGATCGAGCCCGCCCGGCTCCGCCTGGTGGCGGCGGCCCCGGTCGTGCCGCGCGAACCTGCCCGCGACCATGGAGGCCCTGGCAAGCTGCGTTGACCTTGCCGACTGCGCGGTTTGCGATTCCTTGCTGATCGCGGGTCACCGAATGGGCGGTGGCCGGACGATGAAATCCTTGGTTGGTGGGAAGGGGTGACGTCCAGGGCTGCGAAAGCCACCTTTCGTCGCAGGAATCCGCCCGGTAGATTTCTGCTTCGATCGACAGGAAGTCGTTCGCAACAGATCGCTCGTCCGATCCGCCCGCAAAACACGCAACAGGAGGTTGCCGACCATGCGTTTGCACATGCACGCCGCCGACGTTCGGTCCTTGGTCACCCGCTACTTCCTCGAACTCGGGGCGGATGCCGTCGAGGTGGCCGATGTCCAGGAAAACATCCGCATTGACCGTGGTCGGTGCGTGGCCCGCTGCTATCGCGTGGCCGAGATGTTCGCCATGTGGCTGATCGATGTCGGCGTGCTCCAGTTCTATGACGCGGACGGTGAGATGCTCCACACCGTCAATCTCTTCACGGAGTTGCAGCCCCAGCGGGCGGCTGCCTGATTCTTCTCCGTCGATTCCGCGCCCCGAAGGGAACGGTCGTAGCGACAGTCTACGATCGCGGTGCGCGCCTCTGGATCCTGGTCTGCACTGTCACCAGGGTGGAATGATTTCAGATGTCACACGTGATGCTGCGCGGACTGACGTTGTCGATCGTGATCCCGACGCCGGGTAACACCGGGGCGCTCGAGGAGACGCTTCTCAGCGTCCTTGAGAACCGTCCGGAGGGTTGCGAGGTGGTCGTGGCGCTCGACTGCGAGTACGACGATCCCTGGAATCTCGCCGAAGAGGTGCGGTTTGTTCGTGCCCCGGCGGGGGCAGGGCTGGTGGGGTGCGTGACGGCCGGCGTCCAAGCCACGACCGGCGACGTGGTCCATCTCCTCGCGGCGGGCTGGAAAGCGACGCCCGGGTGGACGGACGCGGCCGTGGCCCGGTTTGACGACGCCACGACTGGCGCGGTGATTCCGCTCGGAGTCGATGGAGCAACGCAGAATCGTGTCGTGTCGGCAGGGGTGAAGTACAAGCTTGGTGGCCGACGTGTGGCGCTGACTCGTCCGGGGATGGGGACGACTGCCGCGGTCGGCTCGGGGGCGGATCGCCGCGTGGGAGCGCGGCGTCCGCGGTGGCCGGTGGTCGGTCCGCGGCTTGAGGCCGGGTTTTGGCGGGCGGATCTTGTCCGCGCTGGCGGGGCTGGTTTCAGTGCGGCCTGTGGCGACCGGCTGGCCGATGTCGACATGGCGGTGGAACTCGCCGCCCGCGGGGTGTCGACGGTCGTGGAAGAGGGTTCGCGGGTGGTGGCTGGGGGGGAGCCTGCGTGGGAGCGTGGGTTCCGTTCGGGGCTCCATGGGGAGCGGCTGTTCTGGCGATCGCTGGCGGGTCGGTCGTTCCTGCCGTCGTTCCTGTTGCATGTCATCGAGGTGATCCGCCACACGATCGTGTCGGCTCCGCTCGGGACGGTGCCGATGTTGCTTGGCCGCTTCGTCGGGGCCTGTCAGCTTGTGAGCCACGCCCGTCGTCGTCGGCAGTTGACGGAATATCTGGCGACAGACGTGGCGACCGAAGCGGCCACGGAGACAGCCGCTGATGCGGCGCCTGCGGACACCGACAGCACGACGATCCGGATCGACGAAGGGCAGGAGGTTCTCTCTGGCCCGCGGCGCAGGCCGCGGAACGTGGAGCCGCTGCGGAAGTCGGCGTGAGCGGTTGTGGCCGTCGGCGGGGAAGTAGGGGCGAAGCGCCGAAAGTTTCGTCTGCGAATCGGGCGATGATTGAGGCGATGACGACACCCTCCCGGGGCGTGGCGATGGGCTCGACGAGCGAGCTGTTGCCCCCCTGGGGTGCGCCCGGCGGTGGCATGCGGCAGGTTCCCAGGCTGAAAAGAGCCGGGGCGGAGCCGCTACCGCCGGGTAGCTGGGACTGGTAAGCTCCGTGCCATGCCCTCGTAGCTCAATTGGATAGAGCGTCAGCCTCCGAAGCTGAAGGTTACAGGTTCGATCCCTGTCGGGGGTACTGATTTTCATCGTTTTCGGCTCCGGGGAGCGCTGGGCCGGAGTGCCTGGCAGCGACGCTCTTCTCGACTCTGGTCCTTCGGGCCCTCCGTCGATCGGTAACCGCCATGGCAAGCGTGACGATCGACGTCCCTGCGGAATTGCCGTCGGCGCTCGGAGTTCTCCCGGCCGACGCGGGCCGTGAGATCCAACTCATGGCCGCGCTCAAGCTCTTCGAGTGCGGCCGGATCTCTGGGGGCATGGCGGCGGAATTGGCCGGCGTGCCGCGCACCGATTTTCTCGTCCTCTGCGGCCGGCACGGGGTCAGCGTCTTCCAGCAGACGACCGACGAGGTCGCAGACGACCTGACGGCGATCGACGATGCGCGTCGTCGCTGACACCTCCGTCTTCATCGTGCTCGACAAGATCGGGCACCTCCACCACACCGCACGCCCGTCGCTTGATGGGACCGTTAGGGAACTTCGAGCCGGTCAGCAGCAGGTCACGCCGCTCGGGCCACCTGCTTCTTCGAGCTGGCCTTCGTCTTCAGGAGGCGGGCCTTCAGTTCGCTCGTGAAGAACGGCTCCCGGCACCCGAACCCGAAGTCGTCCCAGTCGACCGTGCCCGTTTCCGGGAGGTCGACCAGCATCACGTCGAGCAGGCACTCCGGCTCCGGGTTCGAGCCACAGTCTTCGGGGCCGGTGAAAACAAAACCACGGCGGGCGATCTCGTGGGAATCCTCGCCGGTCTTGCGGGCCACGGCGTCGTACAGGTCGCGGTCGCTCATGGGGGCGATCTCCTGAAAAGTGGGAAATGAGGACGGAACTGGGACACGAACACGGAACACCGGCCGCCAACGCAGCGGGCCGGAAGAGGGAATCACGCCCGGTAGCCAGAGGGGCCAACCGGGGAACGAAAAAGCCGCCCGGGGGGGGGATAACCTGGGGCGGCAGGAAAGAGGTGGGCCGGGCCGGGCAGTCAGGCCCTTGAATCAGGGCCGATTCCGGACGGGGCCCTCCTGACGCCAGTCAGCGGTGGGCCGTCGAAGGCGGAGTGCCCCCGTTTGCGGCCTGCTCGGCAGGGGGTGGATATACTGCACGGGGCGCCTGTTAACGCACCGGCAGTTGGGGTACCGAATCGCCGTAAACCACTGTCGGGGAGACGTTTGAGGCCGGAGTCCGCCTGCGGTAGCTGGGGCGTTAACACGCAGGCGTGGGTGGTTATACAGACCGTATAAATACGAGTTCGCCCAGCTAAATGGAGTTTCCCTGAACTTGAAAACACGCGCACCACGGAATCGCACGCTAACCTGTAGCGACGACGAGCGTACTTCCCTTCAGAATCTGCTGCTGCATCTCAATGCGCCAGCTACCGTTGCATTGCTCGAGAATCGCACTGTTAATCAAGACTTCTTTTCAGCGATCCGCCTTTTGCCGCGCGCATTTGTCGATCTACTTATCCTTGACCCGCCCTACAACCTCTCGAAAGACTACAACGGTAATCGGTTCTCCGAAAAGGATGGCGACACCTATCGCAAGTGGTTTCGGAATGTGTTGGAACTGATCGTTCCTGCCCTGACCGTATCCGCTAGCATTTATGTCTGTTCGGATTGGAAGACATCTATTCTGATTGCCCCGATTCTCGAAGAACTGTTTC
>SIAG01000294.1 GCA_009691925.1 Planctomycetaceae bacterium | reverse complement strand
AGGTTGAATCCGCCATTGATGGCAAGCTTCGCCCCGCCGGTGTCGGCTGAGCCGGCCGCGACCTGCACGCCGCCGGCCACGAGCCCGAGCGAGAGCAGGGCCAAGATCGCGTACATGAACAGAGGCAGCGGCCGTTTCCAAAACGATGCCAGCTCGAGCCGCGGGAAGGCAAGGAGACGGTTGATCATCGGGCACTTCCGACGGGGGTAGCCGATGCGGGCACGGCCCGCGCCAGCGGCCCGGGGATCTCGTGCGGCGGGCAGCGCATGAGGACGAGGTAGGCATCTTCGAGCGTGCCGGGGCTCGGCGCGAAACCCTCCGGCGCCTCAGCACCGGGTGGAAGGAAGATCCGCACCCGGTTGGTCCGCCCTTCGACGAGGACGGCCGAGAGCATGCGCTGCTCTTTGGCGAAGGCGGGCAGCGCGGCATCGTCGACAAACCCCTCGCGGACGAGGCCATCGACGGCGGTGCGGGCAGCGGTGGGCGTTGTGTCGGAGACGAGTTCGCCCGAGCGGATCACGGCGAGGCGCGGGCAGAGGGTGGCGACGTCATCGACGATGTGGGTGGAGAGGAGCACGACCCGGCCGACGCTCATCTCCGCCAGGAGCCGATAGAACCGCTGCCGCTCCTCGGGGTCGAGACCAGCCGTCGGCTCGTCGACAATCAGGATCCGCGGATTGCCGGCGATCGCCTGCGCGAGCCCGAGCCGCTGTCGCATGCCGCCGGAGTAGCCGCCGACCTTCCGCTTCGCAGCATCGGTGAGATTGACGCGCTCGAGAAGCTCACCGGCGAGGGCTGCCCGCCCCTTCGGGCCACTGATCCCCTTGAGGCGCAAGAGAAACTCGAGCATCGCCTGCCCGGAGAGGTCGGGATAAAACCCGAAATCCTGGGGGAGAAACCCGAGCCGCTCGCGGACGAACTGGGGCTTCTCGACGATGTTCGTGCCGTCGAGCCAGACGCTCCCGGCCGTCGGCTCGACAAGGCCCGCGACGATGCTCATGAAGGTCGACTTCCCGGCGCCGTTGGGGCCGAGGAGTCCGAACATCCCCTCGGGGACATCGAGATCGACCCCCTTGAGCGCACAGACCGGGCCGGGGTGGATCTTCACGAGGCCGCGGACGGCGAGGCCTGCGGAGAGGGGAGCAGCGGACGACAAGGGTCTTCCCTCAGCGGTGGGTGCAACAAACCTCCGCTGATTATCCCGCCTCCCGTCGCGGTGGCTACCAGTTTTAGCCAGACACTTCGCTCCGGGCCTCAGTGACAGGCTTCGGGACTGCCCGCACCCCGTCGCCGGACGTTCGCGCCGGCCATCCGCCGCACGGATGCGGCGGCGCACCCTCAGGGGATGAAGGCCAGGGATGGCTTCACTCCTCACGCGACGGCCATCCGCCGCACGGATGCGGCGGCGCACCCCAGGGGATGAAGGCCAGGGATGGCTTCATCCCCGTACAGATCAGTGCATTTCCACGGCGCAACTGCCGAGGCCGGCGCGGTAGTAGTTGAACTGCACGTTGGGATGATCGGCCAAGAGCGACATTGGCGTGCTCGCGTCGACAAAACGCTTCGAGATCATCAGCGCCGTCAGCCGCTGGCCGAGCGGGTTGTCGTGCGTGCCGGCGTGCCAGATCGAGACTTTCTCCGCGCGCCAGGTCTCCTTGGGGCCGACGGTCACGGCCTGCTTCGGCACCATCGTGATGTTGCCGCCGCCGCTGGTGCGGGCATTCTGCGCCAGCGTGATCGGATGGAGCTCAACGACGCGGGTGCCGAGGTTGCGGTATTCCTCCGGCGTCGGCGGGGCATCGGCGTGGAGGCCGGTGCGACGGAGCGGATCGTTGAAGGCCCAGTGCTTGATGTCCCCTTGGCCCCCCTGCATCACCGCGCAGCGGGCCGTGTCCCAACTGGCGACATACGCGCTGACGTCGGCCTTGGGGAAGTGGAGATTGGCCTCCGGCGGTTGCAAGTCCGGGCGGATCCGATTGAAGCACAGCTCGCGGTCGGCCCGCTCAAACGAGAGCGGGTGCGTGACGGGGACGGCGACGCCATCCTCGACCCACTCGTCCATCCCCCAGAAGTGGGCGTGGCGGAGATTGAGATCGAGCGCGTTGACGAGCCTGGCCACGAGCGGCAACTGCTCCGTCGGCCCGATCGGCCCGCAGATCCCCACCGGATCGTCGGCCTTCGCCTGTCGCCAGGCTTCGATGTATTCAAGCGCCTCGGCAAGATAGAAGTCTTCGAGCGTGTCGTAGAAGACGACGCGGAAGCCGGGGCGCGAGAGCCGCTCCATGTCGCGCAGCGAGAGCGCCGCCGCTTCACGGATGAGATCGGAGGGGAGCGTTGTGTAATCCCACCACTCGGGAGCGACCCGGCTCGGTTGGCGTGACATGGTCGATGGTCCTGACGAAGTTCGAAGGGGGAGAGCGGAGCAGCGAGAGGGTAGCAGCAGGAGTGGGAGGCCCCACCGGCCGTAGGGATCAGCGTCGCTGAAAGGTGACCTTGCCGGCAAGGGCCTCGGCGAGCGGGTCGGCCTCGTGGGCGGACAGCCCGAGGTGGAGGTGGCGCGTCCAGCCTTCGGCATGGTCGCATCCGCCCCACCGGCTCCCCACCCGGCGCGACACCTCGTCGCAGGTGTCGAGGTAGCTGTCCATCCCCTGCGTCGAATCGAGCCAGGCTTTCTGGCTCTTGTGGGCCGCCAGGGCGGCGCGCTTGCGGGGCTGGACGCTCGTCGTGTCGACGGTCAGCTCGGGGGTGACTGGGCGCCGCAGGCCGTCGCACTGGCCGTGCGGCATGGCGTGATAGACGACCACGTCCCCCGGCACCGGAGCGAGGGGGGGCTCGGTGACGAAGTTCGGCATCGCCTTGACGAACGCCGCGGTGACGGCGAGCCGGCAGGCGTTCATGTGGTCTTCCATGTAGTCGTCGGGGAAGTGCGTGAGGACGATCCGCGGCCGCGCCGCCCGGACAACGCCCGCCACGCGCCGCAAGTGACGCTCGTCGTAGAAGATCATCAGATCGCTGCTCACGCTCTGGTGAAACGTGGCGCCGAGGAGCGCGGCGGCGTCGCGCGCCTCGCGGGCCCGGATCCGCGCCGTCTCGGCACGGTCGGTGACCATGCTGCCGCAGTCGCCGTTGGCGATGTTGCAGTAATCGATTTCCCAGCCGGCCTCGGCGAGGAGCAGCAGCGTGCCGGCGGCGACGAACTCGATGTCGTCCGGATGGGCCATCAAGCCTAGCGCTCGAGGGCGATCGGGAAGTGAATCAGCTGACATGAGCGGGTCCATGGATGGTTCGACGGACTCCCGTGCGGCGGTTGACGGGGGCTTCCTGGGCAAAGTAGCCTTACGGAGCTTTGAATCAAAGGGAGGGACTCATGGCCACGCGTTCTAACGGCTCAGTATCGACCATTTCGCCGGCCTCGACGGCCGAGCAAGACGCCACCGGCGTGTCGCGCCGCGGCTTTGTTGCCGCCGGGACAGCCGCCGCCGCGGCGCTTTCGGTGTCGGTGGCCCGGGGGGCCAACGCCGGCGGCAGCGACCGCCTCAAGGTCGGGCTCGTCGGCTGCGGAGGTCGTGGGTCGGGCGCGGCGTCGCAGGCGATGTCGGCTGATCCGGGGGTCGTTTTGTGGTCGATCGCCGATGCCTTTCCCGATCGGGCCGAGAGTGGCGCCGGCATCCTCCAGCGCGTCGTCGACGAGAAGGCGGCCGCCGATCCGACCTGGGCGCAGCGGTTTGATGTCTCCGCCGACCGGCGCTTCACCGGGCTTGACGGTTACAAGCAGCTCATCGAAACCTGCGACGTCGTCCTCCTCGCCTCCCCCCCGGCCTTCCGCCCCTTCCACCTCAAGGCGGCCGTCGAAGCTGGGAAGCAGATTTTCTGCGAGAAGCCGATGGCGGTCGATCCGGCGGGGCTGCGGAGCATCCGCGAGACGGTCAAGCTCGCCACCGAGAAGGCGATCAACCTCGTCGCCGGATTCTGCTGGCGCTATTCGGCCCGCGAACGCGACATCTTCGACCGCATCCACTACGGGGCGATCGGCCCGGTGCGGGCCGTCTACACCACCTACAACGCCGCTGGTTTCCGGGGCGAGGTGCCGAGGCAGGCGGGGTGGAGCGATCTCGAGTTCTACATCCGCAATTGGCAGTACTACACCTGGCTCTCCGGCGACCACATCGCCGAACAGGCGGTCCATTCCCTCGACAAGATCGCCTGGGCGATGAAGGATGTTCCGCCGGTGCGCGTCGTCTGCACCGGTGGTCGCGAGGTCCGCCCCGACGTGCCGCTAGGCAACAACATCTACGATCACTTCGGCGCTACCTTTGAATATGCCGACGGCAGCCGCGGTTTTCACATGTGCCGCCACTTCCCCAACTGTGGCAACGACAACAGCGACTACATCATGGGTGCCAACGGCTACGCCTCCGTCAGCGGCTTCCAGGACAGGCACGAGATCGTCACCGACGGCAAGGTGTGGCAAAGTGACGCCAAGAAGAACGACATGTACCAGCAGGAGCATGACGAGCTCTTCGCCGCCATCCGGGCCGGCAAGCCGATCAACGACGGCGTGCGGATGACCAACAGCACCGCGATGGCGATCATGGCCCGGATGAGCGCCTACACCGGCCAAGATGTCACCTGGGATCAGGTGTGGGAATCGAAGGAAGATCTCGCGCCACCGTCGTGGGAGTTCGGCCCGGCGCTTCCTCCGCAGCCGATCGCCGTGCCCGGCAAGACAAAGCTGATCTGAACAAACTCTCTCGATAAATATTGAGCCGATAATCCTGGGGAATCTCCTCCGATCTCACTTTTCCTGGGGGATGGGGCGGCTCCGGGATAGACCGAGGAATCACCATGACGACGCAACCTGCAGTCCAGCGGGAGCAGGCTGGCGGCAGCCCGGCTGCCGACGCCCTGCTGCCGATCTACCGCGGGCCGCTGCCTCAAGCGACTCATCAGCACGGCAGCCCGATCGAGCGCTTGCCGGTGACGGTCTACGAGCAGCCTGGCGACGCGAGCCGGGCGGTGGCCCGGGAGATCGCCGATCTGGTGCAGTCGCGCGCGGCGGCCGGTCGGAAGACCGTCCTCGGGCTCGCCACCGGGAGTACGCCGGTCGGCGTGTATGACGAGTTGATCCGGCTCCACCGCGAACAGGGAGTGTCGTTTCGGTCCGTTGTCACGTTCAACCTCGACGAATACTGGCCGATGGATCGGGGGGCGCTGCAGAGCTACCACCGCTTCATGCGCGAGCACCTCTTCGATCATCTCGACATTCCCGCCGAGTCGATCC
>SIAG01000293.1 GCA_009691925.1 Planctomycetaceae bacterium | reverse complement strand
CACGTCGTGACCCGCGGTCCCGCCGGGTGATTGCCGCGGCCGAGGATGTCCACGTGTGGGCCGAGATCCAAGACGCCTCGGGGCGGTGGATCCCGCTTCAGGCGACGCCTGGCCGTCGGCTCCGCGGCTCGGGGATGTCGCTTGCCCGATGGCTCGCGTTGTTGTTGCTGCGGATTGTGCCGCAGACCCCGCACAGCGCGGTCGGTCTGGCTGGAGTGGTGGCGTCGGCGCTGATGGTGGGAGCGTTAACGCGCTGGCGCTGGCGACGGTGGGCCGATGGCGCCGTGACCGCCCTCTGGCGCTTTGAGATGGGGCGGGCAAGCGTCTGTCCGCTGGAAGCGACTTGGCGGCTCGTCGAGCGCCGGGCTTGGATCGCCGGAAACCCCAGGCCGGCCCACGAGACCGTGCGACGCTGGTATCTCCCGGCCTGTGGACCGCTCGACGGCGGGGAGCATGCCCCGGCGGGGTTCATCCGCGCTTTCGAGGCCGTGTCTTACGGGGGCCCCGATGCGTGCCGCGACCGGGCCGGCCATCGGCGGATCGCCCTCGCCGCCGAGCGTTCCTGGACGCTCGAAGTGCTGCTCGGCCGAGTCACCGCTACCCCCGCCGAAAAACCCTCCTTCAGCCTTCCTTTCCTCCTCCGCCGGACACCCTCATGACCACCGTCCAGCCTGCCGCTGCACCACCGGCCGACCACGCCGTCCCCGTCGGTTCCCCGCCTCTGGAGGTGATCGGCCGGATGCGCCGGTGGCTGCGGGGGACGCTGCGCGGCAAGGACGAAGTCTGCGACCTGGCGCTGGCGTGCCTGCTGGCCGGTGGCCACCTCCTCATTGAGGACGCGCCGGGGCTCGGCAAGACGACGCTCGCCAAGGCGCTTGCCGTGCTCGCCGGCGGCAGGTTTGCCCGTGTCCAATGCACCCCCGATCTCCTCCCCTCCGACGTCACCGGGTTCACGCTCTACAACCAGCAATCTCGTCAATTCGAGTTCCATGCCGGGCCGGTGTTCGCCGACGTCCTCCTCGCCGACGAGATCAATCGAGCGACGCCGCGCACCCAAAGCGCGCTGCTCGAGGCGATGGCGGAGCGGCAGGTAACGATCGACGGCAAGCCCCATCCCCTCCCCGGTCACTTCTTCGTCGTCGCCACCCAAAATCCCCTCGAGCATCTCGGCACCTACCCGCTCCCCGAGGCGCAGCTCGACCGGTTTGGAATCCGACTGCGGATCGGCTATCCGGCGCGCGGCGACGAGGTTGATCTGTTGCGGATGGCCCGGTCGGTCGGCCCGGAGGACGGGCACGGCGAGGCAGGATCGCTGCCGACGGGCATCGAGCTTGACCGGCTGCAACGATTTGTGGCCGGAGTGGCGGTGGCCGAGCGCGTCGCCGCCTATCTCGTCGATGTGGGGCGGGAGTTGCGTGCCCGGCTGGGCGGGGATCGTGGCCCCAGCCCGCGTGGCCTGCTCGTCTGGCAACGCGTTGCCCAGGCTTGGGGGGCGATCGAGGGGCGCGAGCATGTCACGCCGGACGATGTCCGCCATGTCGCGGCACCGGTGCTCGGTGTGCGGATCGACCTGCCGCGGGGGGAATTCGACGGCCTGCTCGACGCCGCGTTGGCGGCGACCGCGGTGCCGGTGGGGCGTCAAGGAGCATAAAATCATGATCAATGCCGTGGTCTGGGGGGGGCTGTATCGGGGAGTGGAGACGGTCGCACACGCGGCGCCGACGCTCCTCTGCGGATTGTTCGTGGCGGCGGTGTTTCGCCATCTCTTCGGGACCGGACTGACACTCCGGTGGATGGGGGCCGGGGGGCCGACGTCGCTGCTCCGCGCCTGGCTCCTCGGCATGCTCCTGCCGGTGTGTTCGATCGGTGCGATCCCGGTCGCCCGCGAACTGGTCCGCGCGGGGCTCGGTGGCGGGGCCGTCCTCGCCTTCACCGTCTCTGCCCCCCTCTTCAATCCGATCTCGCTCCTCTACGGTCTCACGCTCTCCCATCCGCTGGTGATCCTCGGATTCGCCCTGGCGTCGATGGTGGTCGTGAACGTCGCCGGGATGGTCTGGGATCGCTCCTGGCGGGAGGCCCGGTCATCCCCGGCCGAGACGGCCGCCACCACGGCGCCCCCGGGATGGCGGAGGATCGCCCTGCTCGGCCTGGGGATGGTCCGTGATGCGGCCGGGCCGACGCTCGCGTACGCGGCGCTGGCGGTGCTGGGCGCCATGCTCCTGGCGGTCGTTCTTCCGGCGGGCAGTCTGCAGACGACGATGAAGGCGTTCGACCCGTGGGCGGCGCCGATGATGGCCCTCATCAGCCTCCCGGCTCACATCACCCCCACCGACGCGATGATGCAGGTGGGGTCGATGTTCGATCACGGCAATTCCGTCGGTGCCGCCTATGTTCTCCTCTCGGTGGGCGCCGGCCTGAATGTCGGCATCGTCGCCTGGGCGTGGCGGACGTTCGGATTCCGCCCGGCCGCCTCCTGGGTGCTGATCCTCGTCACGATCGTGGTGTCGCTCGGCTGGCTCATCGAGCGGCCGCTCTCGTTCCGCGACTCCCCGCCCGAGCAGCACACCCACGCGTTCGATGGATTCTGCCTCCCGTTCCCCGCCGACATTCCGGATCCGGCCGGGATGTGCAGGGCGCTCTTGGCCGATCGGATCGCGTCCCACGAGTGGAACGCGCTGGCGCTGCTCGGCGTGCTCGTCGCCTGCGGCGCGATCCTCGCCATCGTCGACCCGAAGCACCGTCTGGAGGGGCGACTGACCGCGGTGTCGGTTCCGCACGAAGTGAAGAGGACGCGCCACGGTTGGGACGTGACGGTGCCTGCTCCGGTGCTCGGCGTGGTGCTCGTCTGCGGCCTCGTCGCACTCAGCGCGATGGCGGCCTACGTCTACTACCCCGACCGGGAGACGTGTGTCAGGGAGTTGCAGGTTGTCGCCGCGGAGATGAACTCCGCCATCCTCGACAGGGACCGGCGCCGGGCCGAGGTCTGGATCACCACCTGGGAGGAATTGGTGCGAAGAGCCGAAGTGGGGATCTGGATCCGCGACGGGCGCGTCGATGAGGCGTTGACCCTCGCCTCGAGCCGACTGCGCGATCGGATCGAGGCCCTGGAACATGCCGTCATGGATGCCGATCACCCGGATGAGGGGGTCGTTTCCGCAGCGCTCAAGCAACTCCAGGCCGCGGCGCTCGTCCATCGGGATGCCGTCCGAGGGAGCGGCGGCTGATCCATGTCGGGAGCCCCGGAGGATGGCGTGGTGTAGACTGAGAAAATGCATGCCAAGCCTGGCCGGCGGACTAAGACCGCCGGCGTTTCATCGACCGATGCAGCCCGCGAGCGGATCCGCTCCGCCAAGCTGCGCTGCACGCCAGCCCGACTGGCGGTCATGGAGCGTCTGGCTGCCTCCCACGGCCCCAGAACCCACGCCGAGCTCGCCGCCGAGCTCACCGCCGGGGCCACCCATGCCGGCAGTGGTTATGACAAGGCGACGATCTACCGCAATCTCGTCGAGCTGACGGAAGCCGGGCTGGTGACCCGGGTCGAACTCGGGGACCATGTGTGGCGCTTTGAGCTCAAGGGTGTTGCCGCGGACGGGTCGGGCCAAGCGCACCATCCCCACTTCGTCTGTACGGAGTGTGGCGGCGTCTCCTGCCTCGACGGCATGGAGGTGGCAATCACGCCGCGCCCCCGGTCCGCGGCCAAGGGGCGCCGGCCAGCCGGCGCCAAGGCCGAGCCCGGCCACAACCGGATCGGCTCGGTGAGCGAGGTGCTCCTCAAGGGACGCTGTGAGGATTGCACCTGACCGGTTCGAGCGCCCCAAACGAAGATGCCGCGTGGAACCGGTGACGGGGATCGGCAGTCGGTCGTGGGGCGGGGTTGGCGGAGAATGGGGATGGAACGCTTGTTTCGCTGGTGTCTGTACGGCCTGTGGGTGGTGCTGTTGCTCAGCCTGCCGAGCGCTCGAGCCCTCGGCGCTCGCGAGGAGGGCTTCGCCCCGATCTTCGACGGCCATTCGCTCGATGGCTGGGTGATCGAATCCCACGCCGACTCGGAGATCCATCCCGACGGCCGGCCGGTGTGGAGCGTGAAAGACGGCGCGATCGACTGCGACGGTCTCGGCTTCGGCTTCCTCCGCTACGCCCGCGAGCCATTTGCCGACGTCACGCTGCGGATGGAGTTTCGGCTCGGCAAGCAAGCCGACGGTGAGCCCTGCAACGCCGGCATCGGAGTGCGCACCGGCGCCTTCGACCGGCGCCGCTCGCGGGCGACACGGCCGAGCATCCGCGGCTATGAGCTCCAACTTCTCGACGATGCCGGGAGCCCGCCGTCGACCCATTCTTCCGGCTCGCTCTACCGCTACGTCGCGCCGCGGGAAAATGCCATCCGGCCGGCCGGGGAATGGAACGACCTCGAGGTTACGTTGGTGGGGCCAAGGATTCACGTCGTCCTCAACGGCCGCTCGATTCAGGATGTTGACCAGGAGAATGTCCCCCAGATCCGCACCAAGCCCCTCTCCGGCTTTTTCTCGCTTCAAAACCATGGCGGGCCGGCCCGCTTCCGCAACCTCCGGGTTCGCCGCGAGCCGGCGGCGGTCGGCGAAGCGTCCCTCGATGCCCGCGAGAGCCTCGACGCCCAAGGAAGCATTGTCGCCAGCCGCGACCCTGCCATCGGCATTCGCGGGCTCCTCCGCTACGCCCTCGAAGCAGCCGGCCGCGGCTGGGATCCGGCGGCGATCGACGCGGCCTTGGATCTGGCCTGTTCGATGCAGGTCGTCGGGGCGGAGGAGGCCGATCGCGGCAACTTCCGCTGGCGGCTCGGCGACAGTGAGGTGACCGACGGAAATGCCTGCGAGTTTGCCGGGCAGTTGCTCGCGCTCCTGCGCCTCGAAGATGATGGCCGGCTCGTGCCGCGCCCCGGGGGCAGCCGGCTGTCACCCCGCGGCCGTGAGCTTGTCGACAGCATGGCGCGCGACGCCCTCGCGGCGATCCGCCGCCGCCGTGTCGAGCCGGGCTACACGAACATCTTCCTGACGCACACCTGGAATCTCCTCGCCCTCGGCGATCTCGCCGGGCCAGAAGCAATCGCCGAAGGGGAGGCAGCGTGGCGGGAATGGCTCGCCTTCACGCAAGCGCACGGCGTGACCGAGTTTGTGGCGCCGACCTATCTCGGCGTTGATCTCGATGCCCTCGCGCTCGTTGCCGATCACGCCCCGTCGTGGGAGACACGCGCCGAGGCGGAGGGGGCGCTCGGCTATCTTTGGCGGAGCGCCGCCTGCCACTGGCTCCCT
>SIAG01000292.1 GCA_009691925.1 Planctomycetaceae bacterium | reverse complement strand
GACCCGGTGATGCCGCGCCGGCCCGGGGCCGATCCCGACCTGGTCCGCACGAAGATCGTAGCCACCCTCGGGCCGGCTTCGCGCTCGGAAGAGGCGATCCGCGGCCTCGTCCAGGCGGGGGTCGACGTCTTTCGGCTGAATATGGCGCACGGGTCTATTCCAGAGCATGCCGAGACACTCGAGCGGATCCGCCGGATGTCCGACGAGCTCGTCCGCCCCGTGGGCGTCCTTGTTGACCTTGCCGGCCCGAAGATCCGCCTCGGGGAGCTTCTCGGGGGCGCGTTCGACTGCGTCGAAGGGACGCGGATCCGGTTTGTCCGTGGGCCGGGGCCCGCCACGGCCGACACGTTCACCACCACCTACGCGCCGCTGGTCGACGAGCTTCGCGTCGGCGATCCGGTCATGCTCGCCGACGGCACGGTGAGTCTCGTCGTCGAGGAGCGACAGCCCGATGAAGTGATCTGCCGGGTCGTCCAGGGGGGCACCGTGCGGAGCAGGCAGGGGGTCAATCTCCCCGGCGTGAAGCTCTCGGTGGCCGCCATGAGTGCCGCTGATTGGGAACACGCCGAGTGGGCTGCCGGCGCCGGGGCCGATTTCGTCAGCCTGTCGTTCGTGCGCTCACCGGTCGAGGTCCGTCTTCTCAAGGAGCTCCTGCGGACGCGCGGCTCGGTCGCCCGCGTCGTCGCCAAGATCGAGAAGCGCGAGGCGGTCGACGCCATGGAGGCGATCGTCGAGGCGGCCGACGTCGTCATGGTCGCCCGCGGCGATCTGGGGGTGGAGATCGACGTCGCCACGATGCCGATGGTGCAAAAGCGGATCATCCGCACCTGCCAGCGATATCAAAAGCCGGTGATCGTCGCCACGCAGATGCTCGACAGCATGCAGCATTCCCGCCGGCCGACCCGGGCCGAGGCCACCGACGTCGCCAATGCGATCCTCGACGGCGCCGACGCCTGCATGCTCTCCGGCGAGACGGCGATCGGCGACCACCCGAGCCTCGTCGTGGAGATGATGCGGCGCATCGCCCGCGCCACCGAATCGCAGTATCTCGCCGATCGGTGGCATTCGCTCGAGGAGCGGCAGCGGGCCCCGTGGCTTCCAGCGGCAGCGGAAGTCGGCCCGCCGGAGGTGCTCGCCGAGGGGCTCCACCCGATTACGCAGGCGGTGGTCGATGGAGCGGGGAGGATTGCCGTCGACGTCGGTGCGCGGCTTGTCGTGGTCGCCAGCCGCACCGGATTGACGGCGATCGCCCGATCGAAACGGCGCGGGGCCGTTCCCACCGTGGGAGTGAGCGACAACGTCAGCACGCTCCGGCAGATGGCCCTCTACTGGGGAGTGACGCCGCTGGCGGGCACCGTTTCCACCGATGTCCAGGTGCTCCTGGGCCATGTCACGAGTTGGGGCCTCGGCGGGGGGCGATTGCGAAAGGGGGATCGGATCGTGCTGGTGGCGGGTGTCGGCTTCGGGACGGGAGGCCATAATATGGCGCTGGTCAAGGAAGTCTGACCGTTTCCCCGGCTCACGGCCGGGGGAGAAAATGCCGATGGTGTTTTTCCGGGATCCCGGGTTCCAGCGACCCCAACAACGTTTCGATCGAGGAGCATTCGTGAGCGGAAAGCGGACCAAGTGCGTGTTGGCGTATTCAGGGGGGCTCGACACCTCCGTGATCCTCGGTTGGCTGATCGAGCGCGGCTATGACGTCATCGCCGTCTACGTTGACCTCGGCCAGCCCTGCGAGGATCGGGCGGCGACGCTCGCCAAAGCCCGCACCTGTGGCGCCATCCACGCCGAGATCGTCGATGTCCGCGAGGAGCTGTGTCGCGACTTCGCCTTCCCGGTCCTTCAGTGGCAGGCCCGGTACGAGGGCACCTACCTCCTGGGCACCTCGATCGCCCGGCCGCTGATCTCGAAAGTGATCGTCGACATCGCCCATCGCGAGGGGGCCTCGGTGTTCGCCCACGGCGCCACCGGCAAGGGGAACGACCAGTGCCGCTTCCAACTCGCCGCCGAGGCGCTCGATCCGAAGATCGCCGTTGTGGCCCCGTGGCGGATCCGCGAATTCCGCGAGCGCTTTCCCGGCCGCACGGAGCTCATCGATTTCTGTGACGAGCGCAACATCCCGGTGAAGGCCTCGAAGGGGAAGCCCTACAGCTCCGACGAGAACTGCCTCCACACCAGCTACGAGGCGGGCCTCCTCGAGGAGATGACGACCGACGGCTTCGAACTGGTCGAGTTCGGGATGACGGTCTCGCCTCAAGCTGCCCCCGAGAAGCCGGAGATGGTGCGGATCGACTTCGAATCGGGGGTGCCGACGAAGGTCAACGGCAAGGCGCTTGCGCCCCATGAGATCGTCCTCGAGCTCAATACGATCGGTGGCCGCAATGGTGTCGGCCGGTCCGACATCGTCGAGAACCGGTTCGTCGGCATGAAGAGCCGCGGGGTTTATGAGGCGCCGGGGATGACGCTCCTCTATGAGGCCCACCGGCTCGTCGAGCAACTATCGCTCGACCGCGACCTCGTCCACCTCCGCGACCGGATCGCGCCGGAGGTGGCAGAAATGGTTTATTACGGCTTTTGGTACTGCGCGAAGATGGATGCGCTCGCGGCATTCATCCGCGAGGCCCAAAAGCCGGTCACTGGCACCGTCGAGCTCAATCTCTACAAGGGGAACATGCTCGTGAAGAGCCGAACGAGCCCCAACAGCCTCTACGACGCTGCGATCGCTTCCATGGAAGGGGGCGGTTCCTACGACCAGACCGATGCCGAGGGCTTCCTGCGGATCATGGGGCTTCCGGGGCGCGTTCAGGGGGCGGTGCGGCCACGCGGCTGACCGCCCGCTCCGCTGCCTCGGGCTCGATGGACATCAGGTCGATGTCGAGGGGGAGATTCGCTTCGGGCCCTTCCTCTGCCGGGACAGCAACCGCCGCGCTGTGACCAGGGCATGGCATGAAACAGGCAACCCGCCAGGACCGTCCAGATGCGGTCCTGGCGGTGCCATTGACCGAGCCTTCGGGGTTCAAGTCGATGACGACGTCGGCGAGTGTCGGACCCCATCCGCCGATCCCCGTGCCGAGGCACTTGAGGCAAGCCTCCTTGCCGGTCCAGAGCCGGTAGAACACCGCCGCCGCCTCGTCGTCGGGGAGCCCTGCGAGGAAGCGCGACTCCTCCGGCGCAAAGTGATCGGCGATCCGGCGGAGATCGGCAAGCGTGCGACGGGCGGTGTCGATCCGCTCGAGATCGACGCCGATCGCCGGGCCGTCGGGGGCGGCTGGGCCGGTGACGGCCCGCGCGTTTGCCAGGGGGAGAAAGGCATACAGCGCGAGCCCCCCGCTTCGCGCGAGATTGAAGCCCGGTGGGCCATTCGCGGTGGCAACGCCCGCGCGGCGAAGCTCGGCTGCGGCAAGCATCGGCTTGCCGGCCGGGCCGGGCTCAAGCGGCACGCGCGCGGCTTCGATCCCGAGTCTCTCCCCGAGGAGTCGGCGGAGGAGCCCGCGGCGGACGATGAACCTGTCGCGATCGATAGCGTGGCGGAATCGTTGCGCGCGCGCCTGCTCGTCGGCAGAGAGGCACGCTGCAAAGACGGCCGGCAGCCAGGCGTCGCAGTCGGCGAGGTGGAGGGAGATGGGGGGCATGACGGGATCGGAAGGGAGGGACGAAAGGATCGGTTGGGACGGTGAAGGATCGGGGGGGGGCCGTGGCAGCGGGGGCCATCGATTCTGCTTGCGGGGGGCAATCCCGCGGGCGGCAGCAGGGAGGTCGAAACCCCCGCGCTCAACCGCCACAATACACCGTCCGGCACCGTCGCCGGCCTGTCGAGGAGATCCCGATTTCCATGATTTCTCCGTCTGCCGTGCCTGCGGGGGCAGCACGTTTCATCGCCCCGTATCGCAGGTCCATTCACCGGGTGTTTGACGACCGGGTGAGCGAGCACCCCGATGCGGTCGCGATCGAGTGTGGGGAGAGGCGGTGGACCTACGCCGAGATCGCTGCCGCGAGTCGCGTCGTCGCGGCCGAGCTGCGCGAGGCTGGCGTTTTTTCTCCGGGCGATCCTCGGGAACGGGGGCGGGCATGAGCGGACGTGCGATCCTGTTGGCGGTCGAGGCCCGTCGGCCCGCTTCCTGGTTGCTCCTCCTCGCCGCGCTCGGCGGGGCTTCCGTCGCCGGCAGCGGACGTGTCGAAGGCATGCCGACGGCCGCGGTCGGATTCCTTCTCGGGGGATTGTTGGCCGTGACGGCGCTCGGTGACCGCGGCCCCGCGCCGGCCGGCCACCTCGGCGGAGCGGCGATGGGAATGGCGGCGAGGATCGTCTGGCCGCTGATCGGGGGAATCATCGGGGCCTTAGCCAGCCCCGCCGGGCCCTCCCTCTCTGCCCTTGCCGGCTTCCTCCTCGGGATCGGCTCCGCCGCCCTCCTCTCCGCGCGCTTCCAGAGGGAATTGACCAACCGTGCCGATGTCGCCAGCGCCGTTCTCCTCATCACCGCGGGCGTCGGGCTGGCGGGAGGTTGGGGATGGACGCGGTTTCCGGACCACCGCCCGGCGGCGGGGAGCGCGATGGTCGTCGCTGTTGTCGCGACGGTCGTCGGTGCGGCGACCGCCGTCCGCCTCCCCGTCGCTGCTCGAAAGCCGCGAGGAATGGGGCGCTTGATCGCCTCGGGCGAACCGGCGCGGGGGCGGCTCGATCTGTGTGGGATGGCCGTCGCGTTGACGGCGATGGTCGTCTGCCTGTTCCTCTCGCCCGATGCGGCGGATACGAATGTGGTCGTGACGCTCGCCTGTTTCCTGGCGTTGGCCGTGCCCGAGGCGACCATCTCACCGGTCGGAGCGGACCGCGGCTGGAGCCGGTTGATGGGATCGGTGGCGGTGCGGGGGCCGGGCGGCCGCTTCGGCATGACCGGTCTGGTCAGCGAGAGCGTCGGATTCCACGCCCTCATGCTCGGCTGGCCCTCGCTCGTGGCCTTCTTCCTGCTGGCGGGGGATCGGGACCGATCGGCCGCCGCGCTGGCCACCGTCGCGGCCCTCTCGGCCACTGCGGCGATGACCTGGGGAACGGTATCGCTCCTGCGGCGCCGGGTCGACGGCGGCACGACGATGGCGGCGGTGGTCGCCCTCCTGATCGTCGTCTGGATGATCGTGGTGTCATCCCTGCCGTCGGCCGGTTCGGTCCGGCTGATCGAGTCCGGTCCGTCCGATCCAGTCCGTTCGGTCCGTCGGTCCGGGGGCGCGGCGCCGCCAGCACCGGCTCCGGGGCATTCCTGACGGATTGATCGGAGGGCGATCTTGCCGGGCTTGCGCACCTTTCCAGGCCGGTTGGCGAAGGGACACTGTCCACCGTGAT
>SIAG01000291.1 GCA_009691925.1 Planctomycetaceae bacterium | reverse complement strand
GAAGGAGACAGTTCCACTGGAGAAGGCGCTGCGGTCGCCGATGCGGACTTTTGCGTGGTCGAGAGTCAGGCCGTTGCGGATCGTGACGGAGCCTGCCGAAACGTCGAGGTCGCTGGCGAGCGTGACGCCGGAGAGGGTGCCGCCGCTCGACGTCATCACGAGTGCCGCGCCGTCGGTGCCGACGAATCGGGAGCCTACGATCGAGCCACCGAAGAGAACGATATTCCGCGAGGAGTCGATCTCCGCGACATTCGTGATGCCAGCGAGCGTGATCGCGGGGCTCGCGCCGGTGTTGCCGATGACAGCCGTGTCAACGGCCGCTGGCAGGACATCTCCATACCAATTGACGGCATCGAGGAAGTCTGTCCCGGTCCCGTCAGCACCGCCATCCCAAGTAACGACCGCCAGCATGGAACGCCCCTCGAGCCCCTCCATGCCGACAAGTGTTCGTGGCCGGAGTCGGCGCGCGGAAACACGATGCTGGCCTCGGCCTCGGCGGCGGCGCCCAGGGAAAAGAGCTCGGTAGAACGACCACGAGCGGGGGAAACTGCTCATCGGAGGAATCCTGAAGGCCGGGTGGAAAAGGATCCGTAACGAATGAAAACCATTGCCCTATTGGCAAATCCAAGCGAGTCCCACAGCACGTGCCTTGGGCCGTACCGAAGGTGGAAGGAAACTCAAACTGAGAGCGTCCGCCGGCGGGCACGAAGGGCTAGGCCGATCGCCGTCGCCACTGCCGCAAACGTCGATGTCGAGGGTTCGGGTACTGCGACCACGTAGCCGACGTAGGTGAAGTTGCCATACGATTGAGGCGCATAGAGCACTCCCGCTGCCTGCGGTGTCGATGCCAGAGCAATCCGACCAGCGGACACATACGACGACAGCAGTGCCTGAGCATCGCCGTCGAGCCGGAGTCCGTAGTGAAGTTGACCCAGAGCGCCGTCGACAGTGCCGCCGAACGCCAGCAGGGAGAGAAGCGAAGACTGGTCGTCAATCAAGAGCGTGGTCAGGGTCAGCACGGTCGCCGAGGAGACCTGGCCTCCCGTTGCCAGCGAGAGCGTGGCGATGCTGTCCCCGGCAATGAGCGTGAGCGATGTCGCCCCCGCGACCTCCACCGTCTGCGCCGTGATGCCCTGAACTGTCCGCGACATCAACCCGCCCCCGGTCAGCGTCAGGTTTTGCGACAGCGCGAGATCGTCGAGGAGCGTGAGCGTCGAGCCCGTTCCCACCACAACGCTTTCCGAGATTGAATCGGAGGGGGCGAACGACGCTTCTGCCCCATCTGATAGCTGCAATGAGGTCAGCACGTAGTTTCCCGATGTCCGAGAAAAAGAGCCCGTCCCCGAGAGGGCGAGGGTCGAAGCAGAGAGGCTTCCCGATGCCAAATCGATCTGCCCGCCTGTGTCGGCTGACACCGTCCCAAACGCCGTCACGGCTGAAGCAACCTGCAGCACGCTCCCGCTCCCGCTGACGCTGATCGTGGCATCGCCGCTGCCTCCGACGGGCGCACTGAGGATCAGCTGACCTCCGTTGTTCACCAGCGCACTGCCACCGGCCGAGATCGTCAAGGCAGCTCCGACGGTGAACACCGACGCATTCCCAGCACCGTCGTCCCCCGAGACCGTCACGGTGTTCAGCGTCAGGGCACCGGAGTTGGAGAGACTGGCACCGCCAGTCACCGCTGCGGTGTTGAAGGCGTCACCGGCGATTGCCTGGAACGACGTCTGCCCTGCGACCGAGAGCCCCGCTGCGCCCACCGTGGCGGTCGTCCGACTCAGAGTGCCGCCCCCTGCCAGATAGAGGGTCCCGGGGATCGTCGCCGCAACCTGGAGATCAAGGACAGCACCGGTATCGACGAGGACGTCTCCGCTGAGCGTGTCGCTGGCGGTCAGACTGACGGTCGCTCCATCTGCAAGGCTCAACGTGGATGCCGAGAAAACCCCACCAACCGACCGCGAAAATCCCCCCGTACCGGCGAGGTAGAGGATTCCGGTGGTCACCGATCCGCTGCTGCCAATCGCCAGCGAACCTAGATCGTAGGCATACAGGCCGTCGGCGAACGACACTCCGCCGTTGACCTCGAATGTGCCGCTGGCCGAGATGTCGGCATACCCGCTCGCGGTAAGCGTGGCGTTTGTCTGGACGAGGCCGAAATCGTGAATGAGCAGGGTTGATGAGGTTCCCGTGAGCGTTACCGGCGCGGTGGCGGTATACGTCGACCGATTGCCGCTCCCGTCGGTGCCGAAGACTTCGATCTGGTCGTAGGTGACAGGCGTGCTGTCGGATTGCACCGCACCGCCGCTGACGACGAGGCTCTGGGCATGCGTCCAGCCCGCTTCAGTGGCAGCAAAGCAGGCGGCGACAGACACCAGCGTGCGGAGCAGCGAGCGACGACAAGAGGGCGGGGAGCAAAAAATGCTCATGCGGTTCGCGGATGCCACGAAAGACGACTCCCTGGGGGGCGACGATGCCGGTTGCGAAAAAGGCTGCTGAAACTCCAGCGGAAGCGACCCCTGCCAAACGGCAGCGATGAGTCATCCCCTGGGCCTGTCCAAACATATCGCACAGCCTTTCTTTAAGACAAGGCGAGCGCCGGCCTGCGAACCGGACGCGCACCCAAAAAAAGTTTTTTGCCTCCCCATCCTAGCGGGGAGGCACGGGGATGTGTTGCTCACGGGGGGGTTGTTCCGATTACCTGCAGGGGGATCAGGCATGGCAACCGGGAGCGATTCTGATTCTGACAGCGATCGCCACGGGTCACCAACGCAGCCCGCATACTCGAAGCTGATTCAGGCGGCTCGCGGAGGTGGCCCAGAGGCGCTCAACGAGCTCCTCGGTGCCGCCTACGGCTATCTCAAGTTCGTCGCCGCCTAAGAGATGTGGCAGGCGTACTCGGCACAGTGCGGCCTCTCCGACCTCGTTCAAAAAGGCGCCGTCGATATCTTGAAGGGCATTCCGTCCTTCAGAGGCAACTGCACTGCAGAGTTCTTCTGTTGGGTTCGCACGATTCTCAAGAATAACGCCGCAGACGAGCGGCGGAAGCAGCAGAAGCCCGCTCAGAAGGCAGGGCTGATCGAGGACGACAACATCGCGGCGCCGTCTGCAGACAATCCTATCGCCCAGGCCATCCAGAGAGAATCCGCAGCCGATGTCAAAGCAGCGCTCTCGCGACTTCCCGAGGCTTCGCCGTCGCCCCGGCGGTGACACGTCTGGCGATCAAGCCCTGGCCCCCGGGCGCACCACAGGTCTATCCCGCCGCTCTTCCCCGTCGGGCGTGAAGTTGAGACGGGAGGCTGACGGAGTCGGGATCCTGCCTTCGGCTGCGCGTCTTCAGCCACCTTCGGGCGTGGCTCCGCGGAGGCCAGCGCAGCGAATGTCGCGAATTTTCATGGACTGGTCTCCGGATTCAATGTCGGGTGGAAAGGGTTGCGGTCGGGTTGAACGGGAGTTCCGCGTCGAGCGGGAAGATCGGCCGCGGGCAGCGGGTGTGGCCGAGCGATTTCAGATTAGCGCTCGACGAGCCGGGGGCGTCGATGTTGATCATCCGCGCACACCAGTCGGCATACATGTGGTGCTGGCAGTGGGGCGACTTGATGACGACACAGTCAGCGCGACGCGGGTCTTGGCCATGGGCGAGAAAGAACGAGCGGTCGTAGAGACTTACCGCCCGGCTCCCCACCACCCAGGTAACATTCCCCGCTTCGAGAACGGCCGTCGGGCCGGCGTTCCACTCCTCCCCAAACGACTCGCTGCGGAACCTTCCATCGGCGAGCAGTCGGACGCGGGCCTGGACGGGGCGCGGCCGGTAGCGCCCCGGATCGAGCCGGCCACCGAGCGTTGTGAACACCGTCCCGCCAACCCCCGCCTTCAAGGCCGCCGCGACCGCCGCGGCGTCGACGATCGGCGCGAGGACTTTTCCCCGGTAGCCAGCGTCGAGGAGGGCGCCGACGATCGCATTGGAATCCCCCGACGCACCGGAGCTTGTGGCGTCGGCTGCGTCGACGAGGCCGAGCGTTCCCCCGCCAGAGTGCCCGGTGACGATTCCCACCATCTCGGCAAGCGTCGAGAGCGGCACCGTCATCTTCTCGTGGTGCTCCCAGAACTCACGCGCTAACTCCAGCGCCCCGCGTTCGGCGCCGGCAGCATCGCCGTCGGTGACGACGAAGGCGTAGGTCTGCAGGCTCGGCACGTCGGTGAACGGATTGCCGATGAACATCCCCGCCGAGAGGCCCCCGGGGCCGGTCTCGATCTCCTTGGCCCGCTCGATCACCCGGCCGAAGAGCCCCGTCTCCGTGATCAGCTCATCGCCGCGGACCAGCGCCGGCACCGCCACGACGGCTGTCACCGGCTGCACCTCGCCGGCGAGGATCCGCAGGAGCAGCCGGGCGGCGCGCTGGCCGGTCTGAAAGAAGTCGACGTGGGGGTAGGTGTGGTAGGCGACGAGCCCAGAGGCGTGCTTCACCATCCGCGCGGTGAGGATCCCGTGGAGATCGAGCGAGACGACGATCGGGATCTTCTCCCCGATGATTTTTCGAGTTTCTTCGAGGAGCTTTCCCTCCGGATCCCATTCGGCCGGGCCGGCCATCGCGCCATGCATGCAGAAGATCACGCCGTCGGCCGGCGGCGCCTGGCGGAGGGCGTCGAGAAACTCCCCTTCGATCCGGCTCCAGGCCTCTGGGGCAAGCGGCCCGCCGGAGGTGATGAAACAGGCGCCGTACGTCGGCACCGGCTCGACGCCGGGAGTCTTTTCGAGGACGTCGAGGACGCCGCCGACTTCCGTCCCGACGGTGCGGTGGTAGTCGAAGAGGGAATCCCCGTGGCGGATGTCGAAGTCGCCGTAGGTGCTGGGGTGCGGGTTGAAGGTCGACACCTCCTGCTTGCACTCGGCCACGAGGATTCTGGGCATGATGGGAATCCGGGGAGGCGTGTCAGCGGGAGGGGGAGAGAAAGAGAAAATCGAGGGCAGTAGTTGTGTCGGCCAGATCGGTGTCGTGGCCGCGATCGGGGCGATGGAGGAGAAGGACCGGCCGCCCCCGGGCTGCGAGCGCGTCGTGGAGCCGCAAGACGCTCGCGGGAGGAACGACATCGTCGCGGCCGCCGGTTGTGAAGGCAATCGGCATCACGAGGGCCTCGGCGTGGAGCTCGGCCGAGCGCTTCCGGTATTCCTCCGGCACTTCTTCCTTCGTGCCGCCGAAACTTGCGGCAATCGCGTCGAGGAAGCTCCCATACTCGACGAGGTTCGCCGTGCCGTTGAGGGAGCAGACGCCGTCGACGAGATCGGGATGGAGCGCGGCGAACGTGAGGGCCCCTGTGCCCCCCATCGAGCCACCACAGACGA
>SIAG01000290.1 GCA_009691925.1 Planctomycetaceae bacterium | reverse complement strand
GCGCCAGGCTCTCCACGGCGACGATCGACCAGGGACAGCGCCCCTGCCAGGGATCGGAGGCGGGGTGGATGCGACGGTGGAGGGGGGTCGTGCCCCGCGCCTCCAGCCACACCTCGCCGAGCCCAGCCAAGCCCGCATGGGCGAGGAGCAGCCCGGCCTCGTCGCCACCGGCGGCCTTCACCCCGGCGTCGACAATCTGCACCCCGGCGCCGGTCCGGTGATCGACCACCCCCAGCCGCCCGGCGTCGGCGAGCCCCGCCGCAACGATCCCGGCGGCCCGTGCGTTCAGTCCTGTCGGCATGGAATCAGCCCTCGATGCAGGGCCATTCCTTGGCCGGTGTCGTCGTGCCTGATCACGATCGTGATCGCGTTCTCAGCCGCAGGCACGTCGCGCCCCGCCGTAGCGGCCATAATGTCGCCGGTCGTCGCGACGGGCAATCCCGGGGCTGTCGATCGCGGTCAGGATGGCGTCCGCGCGGCCCGTGACGGGCCTTCCTCTCTCCCAGCGGGAACACGCTCGTGGCCAGCCTGACCGTCGAGAACTATGTGAAGACGATCCACCTCATCGCCACCGCCCAGTCGGGGAGTCCGGTGACGACCGGTCAGGTCGCCACGGCGCTGGAGGTCTCGCCGGGCACGGTGACGAGCATGCTCAAGACCCTCGACGCGGCCCGTCTGGCAACGCACCGTCCCTATGAAGGAGTGGCGCTGACGAAGGCGGGGAGGGTGTTGGCGCTGCGCGTCATCCGTCGCCACCGGCTCCTCGAGTTGTTCCTGCTGCGGACGCTCGACATGAGTTGGGACGAGGTCCACGACGAGGCCGAGCATCTCGAGCACGCCGTCAGCGATCTGCTCGTCGATCGGATCGATGCCTTTCTCGGCCATCCCGATGTCGATCCCCACGGCGACCCGATCCCCCCCGCCGACGGTGCCGATCCGGATGATGGGCAACCCCCGGCGAGGGTTCTGGCCGACAGCGCGGCCGGCGGGCGTTTCCGGCTGACGCGCGTCCTCGATCAGTCGGCCGGATTCCTCCGCTCGCTCACCGACTCGGGGCTCGTTCTCGGCGTCGAGGGGGAGGTCGTACGGCCCCCCGACAACGCCGGCCTGATGAGCGTGAGGATCGGCGAGCAGACCATCACGGTCTCGACCGAGGCCGCGACGAAGCTCGTCGTGGCAGAGGGATGATTCGGCCGCCGCGAATCGCCGGCTGACGCGACTCAGCGCCGATCACGGGCCCGTCCGCTCCCAGACGCCCTCCTGCCCAGCGCACTCGTCGACGGCGACGACGATCTTCCCGGGGAGTGGCGTGAGTGCCGCCGCCAGGGCCGCGGTCAGTTCGCCGCCGATCCACGCGGCGATCCACTCGGCGGTGGTATTGGCCAGCGGTAGGAGGACGCATTCGTCGGCGGGGAATACCCAGCGGCGTTGCTGGAAGCGCACCGTCATCTCGGGAAGCCCGCCCGGCCCGATCGCTTCGCTCACCTCCAGGAATCGATTGCGGGTCGGCAGGAGCATGCGATGGTCGAGGCGGGCGACGATGCGGGTGAGCGTGTCACGCAGAAGGATGAAGTCAACCACCATCCCGTGGGCATCAGGGGTGCCGTCAACCTCCACCGCCACGGTCCAATTGTGGCCATGAAGGGGTTCGCAGAGGGTGTCGGTGAGGGTGATGAAATGCCCGGCGCAGAAAACATGCACCGCCTTGCGGAGCCGGACAGAAAAGCGTTCCATGCTGCGTTCACTCGCGCGCGTCGTGGGAAAGTCGATCGTGGCCTGTCGCCGAGCCGGCTTCGCGGAGCCTCATGTCGCCGATCGGGAGTCGTCCATCACGGAGCAGAATGTACAGCGCGGCGGCGCACAGGTCTGCCGTCGTGCCGGGATTGATGCGAAGGGGGTGCCGCAGCGATCGATCGAGGTCCGCGGCGGCCTCCCGCCACGATTCCCCCGGTCGGCCGACGACCGCCGCGGCCCGGCGTGAAACCTCCGCGGCCACATCGGGGCCGTGGCGGCGGGCGATGAGCGTGTCGGGCTCACGGGCCAGCTGGAACAGGAAGGCGCGCACGATGCCCTCGCCGAGCGGCCGGCCCGTGCCGAATTGCGTGAGGAGATCGGCGACCAATCCATCCTCCAGCGGCCCCCAGCCTTCGGTCCACAGCCGGGCGATCCGGTCGTGGGGCGCTGCCGCGGCCATCGCCGCAAGAAGATCGTCCGGTGCCGGTTCTGCCAGATCCCAGCGGCCGCGCCGCCCCATCCCTCCCGGGGCCGCCAGCGTGATCGCCTCCCAGGTGTCGGCGGCATCCCGCGGCGTCAGCCGGGCAAGGACCGCGGCGACGGCGTCGGGGCGGAACGGTCGGCCAGCCTTCGCACCGGGCACGCTCGCCAGCGGTGCAATGGCGAGGATGATGCCGAGATTGGCATTCGATCGCGTCACGCGGCGCGACTCCGACACCGCCGCGAGGATCGTCTGCCCCAGGGGCTGCGACGGCGCGGCCTCGATCGCCGGCGCGATCGCCCGCCCGGCGGCGACCAATTCAGCATGGTTGAGATCGGGAAACGATGCCCCTGGGTGGACATTCCCCGGCTTCTGGGCGGTCGCCTCGAGTCGACAGGCCGCGGCAACGCACCACCCCCGAGTCCCCGGCCGGGAATGAAGGGCTTCCTCCCCGGGAGGCTCCGACGACGGATCGTGAGGGGCGCTTGGCGGCATGGCGGTCGGTATCGGCGTCAGGGCCCCGGGCCGTTTCCGGTGGGGCAGCGGTCTTTGTGAGGATGAGGTGAGGGCCGGGAAGCGATTGGGTCAGGGTGGGTAAACTCGCGCCAGTATCCATGCCTGTCACGCCGCCACCCTTTCGGCGGACGAGATCATTGTGTATCACTTTTTTTTCGTTCCAAACGGACGAAGCCACCAGACCGGAGCAAGCCCCACGCCATGACCAACTCCGACGACCCGGCCGGCATCACCGACACCCCCGACTGCTTCATCAACCGGGAGTTGAGCTGGCTCGACTTCAATCTCCGCGTCCTCGAGGAGGCCGAGAACATCGCCAACCCCCTCATGGAAAGGCTGAAGTTCCTCGCCATCTTCAGCTCGAACCTCGATGAGTTTTTCATGGTGCGCGTGTCGGGGGTGCGCGAACAGGCGTTTGGCGAGAGCGCCCCGCAGGACACGCCCCCTGACGGCACCGGGCCGCTGGAACAGCTCCGCCATATCGCTGACCGGACCCAGGATCTCGTCGCCCGGCAATACCGTTGCCTCGCGGAGAGTATCGCCCCGGCGATGGTGGCCGAGGGCTTCAAGCTCGTGCGCTACGGCGACCTTGACGAGCAGCAGTTAACGCGTATTGACCGGTTCTTCACCGAGCGGGCGCTGCCAATCCTCACGCCGATGGCCGTCGATCCCGCCCATCCCTCGCCGCGCTATCACAACCGCGGGCTCTACATCGGCGCCCAACTCGAACAGGTGAAGGGGCTCGGGCCCAAGCGGCTGTTTGCCGTCGTCCAGGTGCCGCAGGTGCTGCCGCGGTTTGTGAATGTCGGCTGTGACATCCCCGGCCAGCACCGCTTTGTCCTCCTCGAGGATCTCGTTGCGGCCCGCTTGTCGCAGCTCTTCGGTGGGTTCACCGTTCTCTCTTGGACGACCTTCCGAATCACGCGCGACAGCGATCTTGAGCTCCTCGAGCAGGAGTCGGACGACATGCTCAAGCTCATCGAGGAGCGGCTCAAGGCCCGCCAGCGCGGGCAGGCGGTGCGGATCGAGGTCTCGGCGCGTTCGGCCGACGATTCGGTGGCGCGGACGATCATCGAGGACGAGGAGCTCCACGACGGGCGTGGCGAAAGCTACGGCGAGGTCTACCGGATCGAGGGTCCGCTCGACCTCACCTGCCTGTGGGAGCTCCACAAGCTCCCCGGCTACCCGCTCCTCCACGACCAGCCGCTCGCGCCGCGGATGCCGCGCGGCCTGCGCCGCGGAGACGACCTGTTCGCCGAAATCGCCTTGCATGATATCCTCCTCCATCATCCCTATGAATCGTTCGACCCGGTGGTCGAGTTCGTCACCCGCGCCGCCGCCGATCCCCGCGTCCTCGCTATCAAGCAGACGCTCTACCGCACCTCCGGCGATTCACCGATCTCGCGGGCGCTGATCGCGGCGGCGGAGTCGGGGAAGCATGTCACGGCGCTGGTCGAGCTCAAGGCCCGTTTCGACGAGGCGAACAACGTCAGCTGGGCGCGGCAGATGGAGCGCGCCGGGGTCCATGTCGTGTTCGGATTCCTCGACCTCAAGACCCACTGCAAGCTCTCGATGGTGGTTCGCAACGAGGGGCACGGACTGCGGCGCTACGTTCACCTCGGCACCGGCAATTACAACCCGACGACCGCTTTGCTCTACACTGACCTCGGCCTGTTCACTGCAGACGAGCAGATCGCCGAGGATGCCTCGGCGGTCTTCAACCTCCTCACCGGCTACTCGCAGGGGCACCGCTGGCGGAAGCTGATCGTCGCCCCCAACGACCTCCACCGGCGGACGATCGAGCTGATCGACGAGCAGGCCGAGCGGGCCCGCTCCGGCCGGCCATCGCGGATCTTCGCGAAGCTCAATTCGCTGGTCGATCCGCACGTCATCGAGGCCCTCTACCGGGCCAGCCGGGCCGGTGTGCCGATCGACATCGTTCCCCGCGGCATCTGCTCGCTGCGGGCCGGGGTGCCTGGGTTGAGCGAGACGATCCGCGTCCGGAGCATCATCGACCGGTTCCTCGAACACAGCCGGATCTACATCTTCGGCCCCGACGAGGATGCGAAGGTCTACATCTCGAGCGCTGACTGGATGCCAAGGAATTTCTTCCGCCGGGTCGAGTTGATGGTGCCGATCGAGACGCCGGCGCTCGTTACGCGGATCCTCCGCGAGATCATCCCGGTCTATCTCGCCGACAACACCCGGGCCCGCGTCATGACGCCCGACGGCAGCTTTCGGCTCATCCAGCCGGCGCCGGGCGAACCGGCGGTGCGCTGCCAGTCGTACTTCCTCGACGAGAAGGGGGAGCCTCCTGTCCCGTCCGATCCGGCGCGGGGGGCTGGAGACGTCGGAGAGGGGACCGGCACCGCGCGGCGGCCTAGGCGTCCCGGACGGAGGTGACCCGGTCGCGCCGCCGTCCGGCGCCCCCGCCTTGAAGCGCCTCCCGCCACATTCGTAAAATCCCCGGCAACACCCGCATTCTGACGGGCTGACCAGCGACGATCACCCGAGGTGGCGGAGCCTGATGGCTGACGATCATTACCAGACGCTCGGGGTGCCGCGGACGGCATCGGCCGAGGATATCCGCAAGGCCTACCGTGAATTGGCGCGGAAGTACCACCCCGATCTCCATCCGGACGACAACGCCGCGAAGG
>SIAG01000289.1 GCA_009691925.1 Planctomycetaceae bacterium | reverse complement strand
AGCACCACTCCACAGCTCACCGCGCCGCGTTGCCAGCGAGGGGTCGCCCGTGCTCCGAGAGCCGGCGTTGACGGCAAGCGCAGCCATGGATGGCGGAGCGCAGGCGGCATCGAGAGAGCGGAGGCCATGGATGGCCGGAGCGAACGTCCGGCGACGGGGCACGGGCGACCCCGAAGCCACGTTTGAGTTCGTACCGGAGAAGCCCAGAGAGCCTCGTACCTGTGGGCGACTCGTCGGCGGGGCCGGCAAAAGTTTCGTCGTTTCTCGGAGGACCTCGTCACTCCTCAAGCGTTCGCCGATCCCCGCCTCGCCTTCGCGCTGTCGAGGAAGCCCAGGGCGCAACATTTAGTGCCGCAGCGTGGGGTCGCCCGAAGCCACAATCGGGCAAGAATCGGCAGAGCCACGGATCGGTGAAAGCCCCCGCTACTCGACGCGGCCATCCTCGGTCATCTCGCGAGCGTGGTAGCTCGAGCGGACGAGCGGACCGGAGGCGACCTTCGCGAATCCCATCTGTCGCGCCAGGACCCCGATCTCATCAAACTCCTCCGGCGGCACGTAGCGAGCGACTGGGAGCGAATCGAGCGTCGGCTGGAGATACTGCCCGAGGGTGAGAAAGTCGACCGAGTGGGCGCGGAGATCGGCAAACACGTCGAGGAGCTCGTCGCGGGTTTCGCCGAGGCCGAGCATCAGGCCGCTCTTCGTCTTCACCTCCGGCATGATCCGCTTGGCACGGCCGAGGAGCTCGAGCGTCCAGGGATAGTGGCTCTTGCGGCCACGGACCTCGCGATAGAGGCGGGGCACCGTCTCGGTGTTGTGGTTGAAGACCTCGGGGCGCGACTCCATCACCATCTCAAGCGCGCCGGGCTTGTCGAGAAAGTCGGGGACGAGGACTTCGATCGCGGCGCCGGTCGCGGCCCGGACGGCGTCGACGGTGCGGCGGAAGTGGTCGGCTCCGCCGTCGGGGAGATCGTCACGGGTGACGCTCGTGATCACGACATGCTTGAGCCCGAGGCGCAGGGCTGCTTCGGCTACGCGCTGCGGTTCGTCGAGCTCAAGGGCCTCGGTCTTGCCGCGGGGGACGGAGCAAAAGCCGCAGGGGCGGGTGCAGACGTTCCCCAGAATCATGAAGGTGGCCGTTCGCGCCGACCAGCATTCGAGTCGGTTGGGGCACTTGGCCGAGGAGCAGACCGTCTCTAGGCCGAGCTCAGCGATCAGGCCGGCCGTCTCGCCATGGCCACCCCCCGGCGCGAGATTCTGCCGTAGCCACGGGGGGAGCCGACGGCCGGCGGGAAACGCCGTGGGAGGCGCGGCGCACGACGCCGCGGCAGCCGCCGACACGTCGACGATCGGCAAAGAGGCAAACGGGGAACTGCGGTCATCCGACACTTCTGAAAACCTCCCGGGAGTCGCCCCCCTGCCGCAGCGGCAGCGGCAGCGGGAAGCCCGACTGGATGTGGGACGAAGGGAAAGCGTAGGCATCGACGAGCTGTTCGACCAGCGCCGAGCGGGCGTCCTGAAGGCGGACGCGGCGCTGGACATCGGCCTCGATGCACGACATCGCCACCGGGCCGCGCGGGGTGACCGCGGCGGTGCGGATCCGGTGGGTGATGTCGGGAGCCGTGTCGGCGACGCGGGTGACGTTGAGCCAGGCCCCGTGGCTGACGACCCCGCGACGAACCGCCATCCCCACCGCGGCGAGGAGGCCGGTGCGGCCGAAGACGCCGTTGACGCCGGAGTCGCGGGCAGCGCCGCAGCGGAGCCGGCGGATTGTTCCTTCGAGGCCGGCTTCCATTCGTTCGACACAGCCGCCAGCATCATTTCGATCGAGCCCGAGATCCTCGAGCGCGGCGATGAGGGCGATTTGGATCTGCCCCGGGCCGTGGAGGATCGCCCCGCCGCCGCGGCCGAGAAAACGGACGTCGAGGCGCCGGCGGGCAAGCTCCTCGTCGGGGAGGTCGAGGTCGCGCCTCGACCCGAGCCGGCCGATCGTGATCGAGCGCTCCGGCTCGCAGATCACAAGCGTCGGCGGCCGCCCCCCTGGCTCCGAGACATCCCAGGCGAGCCGGTCTTGCATCGCCCCCCAGGCGTCGAGGCCGATCGGGCCGGCGAGCCACACGGCGACGCCCCGGCGGGCGGGACGGCCATGGCCGACGGCGGGCAGCGACGGAAGTGACGGGGCAGCGGGCATGCCCCGTTGTAGCACCCGCCCGCAGCCCGCCGCCACGCCGGCCCGCGACTGCCGCCCGCGGGGCTCTGGGAGCCCTGCCGCAGGCGGGCAGGAGCCCTCGCGGCCATCACCGCTGCCACAACACCGCCCCAGCCGGATCGCGGCAGCCGCCCGATGCTTTGCCACATGCCGATCACTCCTTCGCCGCCGGTTTGCCTTCGTTGCGGTCACGAGGGAAGCCCCAAAACGCGATGCATTCGAAGACGTGCGGCTTCTCGCGGTTGAACGATGGACATACACCGAGAGTGATAGACCGATTCCCTTCACCGACCTTCATTTCCACGATGCTTTCCCGATCGTCCCGCCACCAATCCTCAAATTTTTTGACCTTTTCTGGCGCGGCCTTCCAGAGCCGCAGAGCCGTCGTCATCAGGTGATGGAGCTCATCCCCGGTGAGATTGGGTGAGTAAAGATCCACACTCACCACGAGGCCTTCTTGAACCGTGGCATAGGCGCGCTCCGCGGGAAAGACGATCGTCTCCCCTTCGTATTCCACCGCGAACTCCCGATTACACCAAGCTTGTACGGACTCCCCTGTCTCCGGATGTTTCCGGACAGTCTCTCTTTCCTCGTCGCTCAAGGGGATCGCTTCCGGCGAGGGGGGGCTATCGAGGCGAAGTTCCACCGGCGACTTCTGCTCTGGTTCCATGGCACACGAGGCCACGGCTGAGAACACGCACCCGGCCATCACCGCAGCCACAACACCGCCCCAGCCGGATCGCGGCAGCCGTGCGAAGCTCTGCCGCATGTCAATCACTCCTTCGCTGCAGGCTCGCGCTCGGTACGATTGCGAGGGAATCCCCAGAAAGGAATACATTTAAAGACATGAGGTTTCTCGCGATTGAATGATGGACATACCCCGAGGGTTATAGCCTGATTCCCTTTACCGACCTTCATTTCCACGATGCTTTCCCGATTGTCCCGCCACCAGTCCTCAAACCTCTTGACCTCCTCGGGCGAAGCCTTCCACAGCCGCAAAGCCGAAGTCATCAGCTGGTAAAGCTCATTGCCGGTCAGGTTGGGCGAGAAGAAGTCCAAGCTCACTACCAAACCATCCTGGATACATGTGTAGGCCCGCTCCGCAGGAAACACGACTGCTTCCCCTCCATATTCCACCGAGAATTCCCGGTTGCTCCAAGCACGAACGGCCTCCCTTGTTTCAGGATGCTTTTTGAGAGTCGCTCTTTCCTTGTCGCTCAACGGAATCTCATCCGGTGAGGGAGGACTTTCGAGGCGGATCCCCACCGCGGCCTTCTGCTCCGGCTCCATGGCACAGGAGGCCACGGCTGAGAACACGCACCCGGCCATCACCGCATTCGCGAGCCCGCTCCAGCCGAATCGCGGCACCCGCTCGATGCTTTGCCACATGCCGATCACTCCTTTGCCGCCGGCTCGCTCTCGGTGCGGTCGCGCGGGAAGCCCCAAAAAGCGATGCACTTGAAGACGTGCGGCTTCTCGCGGTTGAATGATGGACACACTCCGAGAGTTATAGAACGATTCCCTTCACCGACCTTCATTTCTACGATGCTTTCCCGTTTGCCCCGCCACCAGTCCTCAAATTTTTTGACCTTTTCTGGCGAGGCCTTCCAGAGCCGGAGCGCCGTGGTCATCAGGTGATGGAGCTCATCCCCGGTGAGATTGGGGGAGTAAAGATCCACACTCACCAGCAGGCCTTCCTGGACCGTGACGTAGGCGCGCTCCGCGGGAAAGACGATCGTCTCTCCTTCGTATTCAACCGAGAACTCCCGATTACACCAAGCTTGCACCGAATCCCCTGTCACCGGATGTTTCCGGACAGTCTCCCTTTCCTCGTCGCTCAAGGGGATCGCTTCCGGCGAAAGTGGACTCTCGAGGCGGATTTTCACAGGTGGCTTTTGCCCCAGTTCCATCGCACACGACGCACCGAACAACAGCGCCACCGCCGCAACACAGAGGATGAACGGAGACGTTAAGTAACGGCCGATGCACCGAAGAGCCAATACTTCAGTATTCACAATTGGCCCCTCGGGAGTTGCGGATGATGTCGAGCCGTTGCTTCACCCAATCAGTCCGTCCATCGCCTCCCATACCGCCCCATACCGGCAGAATGGAATCCCGGATGTACTTCCAGCGATCGTTCTTGACCGCGGAGTCGGTATCCATCCAATTCGCAAAAGGCCAAGTCCCCGCAGCGTCCACGAACGTCGGGCAGCCGAAGCTCTCGAGCCCTGACTTGGCATTCCACGAGAAGGCTGGCGCCAGTGCCAGGGACAATCGCGCCATATCCGCATAGTACTTGTTGAGCACGTCGGTCTGCTCCCGCTGTGCAAGATACTTCGCTCCGGCATCTACTTCGCCCTTGTCGATCGCTTCCCATGCCTCGACATTATCGTGGTCGAGCCCCATCCGCCGGATCCCATCGATCCCCTCGGCCCCGAAAACGGCGGACTGCTTGCCGATGTCATCGCGGATCGCCTTGGCCATCGTGACGATCAGGCTTTGCATCTGATCGCAGAGCTTGCTTATGTCTTCGTCGAGGCACAAGAAGGCCTGCTGCTGTCGCTCGATCTCGTCGTACATCTCGACGAGCACCACGCTTCCCGCATGAGTCGCGAGCCCTGCCCAGAGTTGCTTGTCGGGGTTCTGGAGGTAGATCCTTCCATACTCCAGATAAATCTCCTTCAGGACCTGCCGACCTTCGAGATATTGCTTGTAGGACGCAGAGCAGCGGAGTTCGTAGGCCAATTACGATGGACTGCGGGCCTTGAGAACACCATCACGGTTGTAATTGAAGAGATACGAATCTCCGTTGCTGGTGCCCGATCCCCCGCCCGGGATTTGCTGCGGGTCCGCTTGCGGAGCGGGCGCCGGCCCGGCGGGAGCGCCGCCGGGGGCAGGCGCCCCTTCCCCGGGTGCCGGCGGAGCAACCGGAGCCGGTTGCGCGGCGGGCGCCAGCGGAGCAACGGGATTTGGCGGCGCAACGGGCGCTGCTCCCGATGCCCCTGGCGGGCCGTTTTGCAGTGCCGCAGCCTGTCCTCCGGCCGCCCCCGGCGCTGATGAGGCGCCCGAACTCGCCGCCCCAGTGCCACTCGGCAGGAGCGCAAGCGTCCCGCCCGTCGCTGACCCAAACGGCACGGGCGCGAGAATGCCCGGCGAACCGGGCGAAGCAATCGTCGCCCCCGAAACGAATCCCCCAGAGCTGCTCGCCCCCGAGAGCGCCGAAAAGAGCACCGCC
>SIAG01000288.1 GCA_009691925.1 Planctomycetaceae bacterium | reverse complement strand
CTATCCGGCCCGGGGGAAGCGTTGCGAACCGGATCGCCGCCAGCCGCCACCGCTCAACCATGGCTGCCTTCAGGCTCGCCTCAACGTGGCAGTGCGACCGCCAGGCCTAGACTCCCGGGCAACGCACCACCACTGCCCGAGCGGTCCAGGCCGACCTGGAAATCCTCTCGGCCACCAAGCTCGTCCTCGGCAGGAAGGACCCGAGCTTCCGCAACGTCGCCCGGGTCAGCAGCGAAGCGCTGGGCTAACGGCGGACCGAAAACCTTCCCTTCGCAGAGCGGGACGTCAGGCTCCGCGCCATGGTCGCCAACGACTTCACACGGATCGAGCAAACCGTCGGGAATCTCCTCGTCGATCGGCCCTGGCGGAGCATTCTCAGGCGGGCCGGGGCTGGCTCGGGAGTTCAGCATGAGCGAGCCGACCGCGATGGAGCTGGTCGGCGGTGTGGATGGAGGCGTTCGACGTGTGTAAGACGAGGCCTTGGATCTGCGAGCACTTGGGAAGCTTCGGATCACCAGGGCGAGTCTCGTCGAGCAGGACGCCGAGGGGTTGTGGTTCGATGACATGGGGCCCGTCAGGTGGTCCGGTACTGGGACCGTTCCGGACGCCGGGGGAAGCGACGGCGTAGGAGAGGGGGTGGCTAGTGGGGCGTTCCGCGGCCTGACTGCTTGGTCTCAACGGCTTGCGGTACTTTCCACGATGCTCCGGTGGAATAATTGGTTGGACATCGAGTCATGGCAACTTTTGCAGTTCGACGTCTAGGGCGCGAGCGGAATCACGAAGCCCCGCAAAGAAGTTCCATAGCAGGTCCTCGGAAATGTCCAACGGGAGTCCCTCTTTGACGCCAGGTACTACCGACGCCAATGCTTTTGCAGCTCGCTCATCAACAATGGCTGAGCAATGCACAATACAGTTCCTAGCCTCGCACGCTTGACTCGAAAGATCCTGCATGGATTTATGTATGTTCGGCGGTTGCGTATTATGTGTGACAATCAGCTGTGAAACAGCCTGGAGCCGATCACTGTAGGCCTTAGACACATAGTCATTGACGACCACCTGAGTTGCCTTTGCCTTTAGCCATTCATTAATCTCTGCCGCAGCAGGGATGTCCTGCGGGCACAAACTCACCTTGTAGGCCTTGTCGGGTTTCCAAGTCTTTATGAGGAAAGTTGTCAGGAATTCCCTCACGTAGTCCTCAAAAGCAGTCACCCCTAATGCAAGTATGGAATGACGAGCCACTCGCTCTGTTTGCGGAGCTTCAGCAGTAAACTGAACTGACGATATGTTGAGGCGATTGCCAGAGGGCTGCGTGATTAAGTCTGGAACGCTCTTCACCGTCTTCATGTACGGAAGTATGTGATCAAGCGAGCACTTGAATGTCCAGTAAAAGCGATTGAGTTCAACATTCTTCTGCTCAAACCTCTTGAACGCAGGCGTTTGAGGCGGAAGGTTAGGGGTAGTGTTACGCGACTCATGATATCAGGGGTGCCCCGCTCTTGTTTCTAAGAATCTTGTATCTTCCCACGATGGCGTGTGAATGCCGCGACCACCGCCGCGACTGGGCCGCGACCGGCCTCTAGGCAACGGGATGTGCCGATTGTGGGCGCCACATACCGGGGTGTAAACAGGTACTCACCGCAGTGTAGCCGCCTAAGCTGAGGATGCCGCACGCGGAAGGGCTACTCCGGCTTCGGCCGCACTTCGCTTATCGGCGACGAGAACGCCTTGGGGCAGTTCGAGGGCCCGAAGACACCGCAGAAATCTTTCCTGCCGCCAAATAGCTAACATCCCCATGCAGCACGGCCGACGCGACCGGAGTCGAAGCGGAAGCGTGACGGGCAGCCCGGGCACCGCTAGTACGACCGGGCGTGGATTCCAATGGAGCAGGCGCTCTATGGGTTAGCCGTACCGGCATCCTCGGCGGGGGCGATGTTCGGCCACCGTCTATCGTTCCGACCGAGTCGCCCCCGATCAGCCGGGATCGGCGAGGTTCTCCAGATCGAGAAGGTCCTTGGGGCGGCCGGCAGCCCGCTTCATACGGCGGAGCCATTCCAGCGATGCGAACCGCACGCCGTCGAGCTCGACGGCGGTTTCCCAGACCGTTGTCACCGGCTCGTCCGGGATTCCCGGAACATAATCAAACAGGTCGAGAAACCCAGCGGTCGTGCAGAGCATCATCAGTCGCCGGGAGCGGACGAATGGCGCGGACACCGGGTGCAACTGCTCGATGCCGGTGATGGAGTCGATCTCGGTGCCGATGAACCGGGCATCGAGCTCCTCAAGCGCTGAGAGCAGATTCGTTTCCATCCCGGGCGAACGGATCCAGAGGATGTCGGTGTCCTCGGTGGCCCGGATCGACCCGTGGAAGTTGACGGCGTGGCCGCCGATGACCACGAAGCGCACCCCGTGTCGCGCGAGGACCTCGAGAAGCCGCAGATCAGGCGCCATCGGCAGGGGACTCCGAACGGGCGTCAAGCGATCGCGCGCGGAAGTTTCGGCGGCGGAAGCGGGCCATGCCCTCGGGATGGCGGACGAGCATGGCCCACGACTCATCGATCAGTCGCTGCATGGCGGCGAGCCTCTCGGCGGGGGTGAGGACCAGGGCCATCGCCCGCCGGATGCGGTCGCGCGGATCGAGGTCGGGAAGCGGCGGATCGCTGGGCGCCTCGGGGCTCATGGCTACCGCGCCCCGGCGGGACGGGGATCCTGCCCGGGTCGGCCCCGCGGCGGGAGCGTGTTCACGTACAGCTTCACGTTGTGGGTGGCGCGGCCGACGGCGACGATGTCGGGATTGCCGTCGCCGGTCAGGTCGGCAGCGACGAGATCCTCGACCGTCACGCCGCCGGCATCGATCACCTCGCGGGTCCAGCGGGAGCCGTCGGCATTCGCCCGGTAGACGGCGAGCGTCGGCCCGTGACCCTCGACGGCTGAGGGGTCGCTCGACCCAAACACGATCTCGTCGCCACCGTCGCCGTCGAGATCGACTGTCGCGAGGGCATGGCCGCGGACATAGCCCTCGTCGATCACCGTCCGCCGCCACGGAGCCGCGGGCCCTTCGGACGACGGATGGTAGACGGCCACCGCCGTGCCATGCATCGGCTCGACCGTGACGAGGAACTCGCGGCCACCGGCAAGCGACCCGAGCTTGATCTCCCCGGAGCCGCTCGTGTCGGGCGTGCCACCGGCGATCCCCGTGGCGAGGGTCGCCTTCGCGAAGCCGTCGGCACCCTGGCGGAGCAGATGAACTCCCTCGCGACTGGCGGTGAGGGTGTCGATCTGGCCATCGGCGTCGACGTCGGCCTGGGCGTGGTTGTGCATCCGATTGAGCGTGCCGTCGAGGATCGTCGTTCCCCAGCGGTCCTGGGCCGGATCGGCCGGGATTGTGAACGCGGTCAGGGCCACTCCAGGCTTTCCTTCGGGGGCCGCCAGCGGCGAGACGACAAGTTGGGCCTTTCCAGAACCGAGCACGTCGGCAAAGCGCATCCGGTGGGTGGAGTGGAGGGGGCCGAGATCAACAACCTTCCACGGCTCGTCGAGCGAGGCCCCGCGACGGAGCCAATGGACGCTGCCGGTCTTCGGCCAAGAGGCCCCGACCGCGAAATCGACCTGCCCGTCGCCGTCGATGTCGTGTGGCGCGATGCAGACGTTGTCGCGCGGCGTCTGATCGCGGATCACGGTGTGCTTCTTCCATTCGCCCGCCGTCTCGGCCGGGTTGCCATACCAGAGGACGGCGTTTTCGGTGACGACGACGATGTCTTGCCGGGCATCGCCATCAACGTCGGCGAGCGTCACCGCGTAGCAGATCTCCCCTGGATGGGGATCAATGACGCGCGCGGCGAAGGTCGGCTCGGCCGCCCGGGCCGGTGCGCCGAGAGCCACTCCGGCCAGCAGTCCTGCGAGGATCACCCGCTGTGGCAGCGGGGCGGAGAAGGGGATCGCGGCAGGGGAGCGGCGCATGAAAGACCTCGGGCGTGAAGAAAGAAAGCTTTCCCGAGAATACCCCCGTGCGCTCAGACGAGCTCGGGGAGCGGGGCGTGGTGGTCGGTAATGTACTGCGGCCGGCCGGAGAGATCGTTGACCGTCGAGAGATGATCGATGCCGAGGCGGTGGTAGAGAGTGGCGTGCACCTCCTCAAACCGCACCGGCCGGTCCTTCACTTCGCCGGCCACCCGGTCGGTCGAGCCGATCACCTGCCCGGTCCGCAGGCCGCCGCCGGCGAGGAGCGCACAGGTGACGTTTGGCCAGTGATCGCGACCGGCATCCTTGTTGATCTTCGGTGTCCGTCCAAACTCCCCCCACACGATCACCGTCACGTCCTTGTCGAGGCCGCGGCGGTGGATGTCGTTGACGAGCGCCGACACGCCCTGATCGAGCTGGGGGAGATTCTCGCGACAGTTGGCGAAGTTGGCACCGTGGTAGTCCCAGAAGCTGTAGCTGAGGGTCACGCAGCGCACCCCCGCCTCGACAAGGCGGCGGGCGGCGAGGAACTGCTGCATGAGCCGCGGGGCGCCGTCGCCTTGGTGCTTTTCGGTGCCGTAGCCGTATTCGTCGCGCACCGACTGCGGCTCCTTCGAGACATCGAGGGCCTCGGCCAGGGCGCTCGACGTGAGGACGCCGAAGGCTTGCTGCTGGAAGGCGTCCATCCCGTCCATCATGCCGGTCCGGTCGGCCGTGCGGTTGAAGGAGTCGAGGGCGCGAACGAGGCCGCCCCGGTCGCCGAGCCGGTCGAGGGTGAGGCCCGAGAGAACGAGATCGCCGGCGCCGTCGCCATTGGGCTGGAAGGGGGTGCAGGAGGGGCCGAGGTAGCCAGGCTTGCCGGAGTTGTAGGGGCGGTGCTGCATCCGCGGCGAGAGGCCGACATACGGCGGCGCCGCCGGGCGTGCGGCCCCCTTGAGCTTCGCCACCACCGAGCCAAACTCCGGGTGGCCTCCCGGCGGCTGCCGCTGATGGCTGCGACCGGTGAGGCACTGGAAGGAATAGTGGTCGCCGGTGGCGCCGACGAGCGAGCGGATGACGGCGAACTTGTCCATCATCTTCGCCATCCGCGGCAAAAGTTCGCAGATCTCGATGCCGGGGACATTCGTGGCGATCGGCCTAAACTCTCCCCGGACTTCGCTCGGGGCATCAGGCTTGAGATCGACCATGTCCTGATGGGGCGGGCCCCCCGGCAGGTAGATCATGATCACCGCCTTCTGGCTCGTCGCCGACCCGGCCGCCTGCTCTGCCCGGAGGACGTCGGCGAGCGTCAGCCCGGGCCCGGCTGTGCCAAGGGCGGCGAGGCCACCGATGCGGAGGAACTGTCTCCGGCTACCGCGGTCGCAGAACCGGCCGGAGGGAGTGCCCGGGATCGTGAGCATGATGGGAATCCTGTCGGGGGCGCTTGTGTCGGTGGGGCCGGGTGTCAGTGGGGCCGGGTGTCGGTGGGGCCGGGTGTCGTTGGGCCGGGTGTCAGT
>SIAG01000287.1 GCA_009691925.1 Planctomycetaceae bacterium | reverse complement strand
CCTCGTGGCCGTAGACGTTGAACGTGATCCCCATCGTGAGGAGCGACTTATCGGCGGCCCGCTGCCGGGCGGCAAGCTCGCCGTGCGAGAAGGCGGCGAGACGACGGACGAGTTGCTCGGCGCCCGGTCGGGGCTGGAGCGATTCGTCGAAAAGCTCGTCCCAGAATCCGTCGGTGGCGTACGACCGAAGGTCCATGGCGGAGGGGGGTGTCGGGAAGACACCATTACCGCACCGGACAGCCCGTGAAAGGCTGCCAGGCGGCAGGGAGGGGATCGTCGGGAGGGAGCACGGGGCGGGGATTCTGGTGCGAGCCGCCTGCACCACACCAGAACTCTTTCACTCTACCCCAGCGGGCCCCGCGAAGGAACCCTGCCGCGGCAGCGGTTTTCTCGACAGGCCCGCGCTGGCCCACAGCCCGCTACGCCCCGTCGCTGATGATCGATTCCAGGAGCGACGTCAGATCGCGGGTGTGGAACGGGGTGACGAGGACGCGGCGGAGCTCATCGACCACCGCCTGCGCGGCGATTTCCCGCTGCTTCTGCCCGACGAGGAGAATCGCCGGCACCTGCGAGAAGAACGGATCGGTGGTCAGCTTGTTGAAGGCGGTGATCGCCTCCTCTCCCAATGACTGCGTGCTGATCACGAGGCAATCAGCCGGCAGTGGTGTCGTCGAGAACCGGGCCAGGGCCCGGAGTGGGTTTTCGGTGAGCAGCACCCGGAATCCGAGCTTCCCGAAGAACTCCTTGAGTTGCTGTTGGGCCCGGCCGGTGGTTTCGACGAGCATGATCGCCCGGGCCCGCTTCGGCGGCGCTTCGATCACCGGCAGCCCGTCGGCCGCCACGGCTCCCTGCTCCCCCGCCGGCGCCGTCGGAAGGCCCCGGTCCGGCGTGGTGATGCCGCTGCTGATCGGGTATTTCTCGAGGAGCGACTCGAGGGCGCGGCGCGCATCGGAGACCGTCTGATACCGCTCCATTGGGTCGAGGACCATCATCCGGTTGACGACGTCGATGATGTCGCGCGGCACCCCCGGTGCCCGGGTGTGAAGCGGGACGACCGACGTGTAGCGGCGCGGGTCGACGCGGACGGCCCGGTCGCGGGAATCGACCAGCGCCGAGGCCCCCGCCAGGGCGATGTAGCCCATCGTCCCGAGGAAGTAGACGTCGCTGCGGATGCCGTCGTCTTTCATCCCGGCCAGCTTCTCGAGCGTGGCGTAGTCGAGCGTCCGCAGATTTTCCCCCTTGTCGGTCTTCGCATTGCTGAGGGCCTTGTCGGCGGTGTCGGCGTCGATCCGCGCCAGGCCGAAGTCGACGAGCTTCACCTGGCCGAGCGACGAGATGAGGATATTGGAGGCCTTGATGTCGCCGTGCGTCATGCCGCGGCGATGGGCGTATTCGAGCCCCGCGCACATCTGATCAAGGAGATTGATCGCCCGGCCGGGATCGAGGGCCCCGCGGATCTTCACCAGCTCGCGGAGGGTCTGCCCCTCAACGAACTCCATGGTGATATAGATCGTGTTGTTTTCCTGGCCGACATCCTCGATGGCGCAGATGTGAGGATGGCGCACGAGCCTTCCCATCTCCCCCTCGCGCCGAAACCAGCGGCACTTCTCGGCATCCTGCGTGTAGCGGCTGCGGAGCACCTTGACGGCGAGCTGCCTGCCGTCGTTGACGTTGACGGCCCGGTAGACCCGCGCGAACGAGCCAGCGCCGACCTGGTAGAGGATCTTGGCCGAGCCGAAGAAGTAGCCACGCTGTTCGCCGCGGAGGAGGCGGTCGCGCTGGTACCCGGTGAGCACCTCGCGCCGCAGGAGCAAGTTGGCGAGATCCTCGACGGGAATGGTGTGCCCGCCGAGCTCCGTCCAAGCGGCGTCGAGGTCGCGCTCGCTGACGAGCTCCAATTTCTGGGCGAAGTTGGCGAATTCCTCGGCGGTGGTGGGTTGCATCGTCAGGCGGCTCCGATGAGGCAAGTTTACCCTCTGTGAGCGCGCCAAGTCGGGAGGGCGACTGGCCTTGGCGCGGGCGCCGGGACCGGTTGGTGGGATTGGGCGTCTTGGCCGGGGGCGGGCAAAGCCTTCCCCCGGGGGGCGGGCGGTTTGAGGGGGCATAGCTGGTCTGGAGCCGCGCACGGCGCACCTGCTACAAGCCCCCGTGGTACCCCGGGGACCCCGCCGAGCCGACCCCTCCCCATGACCCTGTTGCATCCTCCGCTGTCGCCTGTGCTCCGCCTCGGCATCCTGTTGGCCGCGGTGTTGGCGTGCGCCACGGCCGCCGCCGGCGGGATCGAGGAGTCTTTCGAGAGCCCGGCCACATCGTGGGTGATCGGCGACTCCGACGTCGTCCACCGAATCCTCAGCCATGCCCGTTCGACCGAGCTGCCGCACCGCGGCAAGGGATGCGAACGGATCGTGCTCGATGCCTCCAGCGGCACGACCCTCCGCTGGCAGCTGCCGCTTTCGCCGGCGCGCGTCATCGATGAGTGGCGGGCGTCGCTGTGGGTGCGGGCCGACCGGGCCGACATCCGGCTCTCGGTCCGGATCCGCCTGCCGGCTTTCCGCTCCACCCTGACCGGCGGGGCGGTGACCGTCCTCGTGCCGGGAGACGTGTCGCGAGGGGCCGACCGCTGGGAGCCGCTAGGCGTTGCCGATGTCGCGACGGCGCTGCGGAAGAGCCTGCCGGCGCTGCGGGCCGAACATGGGCCGATGGGGGATCTCACCGGGGCGGTGATCACCGATCTTGTCCTCGATCTCTACTCCCGCCCCGGCCATTACGACGTCTCGATCGACGACCTCGAGATCGAGGGGATCGTGCCGACCGGCGCCGTGGCCGTCGTGGCTCCCGCCGCCGTCGACGATCCGCGCGGGGCGGTCGTCCCGGCGGCCGCCATGGCCGATCCCGCCATGGCCGATCCCGCCGAACCGGGGGCCGTCATCCAGGCCGCGGCCGAGCTCCCCGGCCTGCCCGCCGAGTCTGCCGTGGCGATCCCCTCCGCCAGGCCCCCCAACGGCCCCCTCGCCTGGACTTCCCCAGCGGGTGTCATCCCCCCTTCGGTGACGCCCCCCTCCGCTGCGTCAAAAACCCCCTCGGCGGCCCTCGGAGTCCGGCATGACCCCGTTTCAGGCCTCAATCGCGGCGTGCTCGAAGTCGCTGGGCAGCCGTTCTTCCCCCGCGCCCTCGACCACAATGGGGAGCCATTCGAGATCATCGCCGCCCTCGGCTTCAATGCCGTCCGGCTGGCGGCCCCAGCCTCGAGTGACCAGATCGCCGAAGCCCGGCGCACGGGCTTGTGGATCATCTGTCCGCCCCCCCACCTGCCCGATGTCGACGTTCGCCGCCCCGAGAGCTTGCCGATGTTCTCGGCCAATTGGGATCGGGTCCTCGTGTGGGACATGGGGAGCGGCCTGTCGGAGGCCGATGTCGAGACCCTCGCCGAGCATGCCAGACGGGTGCGGACCTGCGATCAGCACGCCGGGCGGCCGCTGGTCGCCACGCCCGATTCCGGGCTGCGAAGCCTCTCCCGTCATGTCGACATGCTCGTCGCCCGCCGCACCGTGCTGGGGACGACCGTGGAGCTGGGGGACTACTTCACGTGGCTCCGCGAGCGCCCCCGGCTGGCCCGCCCCGGCACGCCATTCCTCGCCACCCTCGCCACCGAGCTCGACCCGCGCACCGCACGCCAGGCCGCCCACCTGGCCGGGATCGGCGGCCGCGGGCTGGCGGTCGATCCGGAGAGCCTCACGCTCGCGAGTCTGGCCACGCTGGCGGCCGGTGCTCGCGGCATTCTTTTCACCTCATCGCGGCGCATCGATGGCGACGACCACGAGTCGCGGATCCGCGCGGCGGCCGTTCGCTCGATGAACCTCCGGCTGCGGGTCCTCGAGCCGTGGGGGGCGGCGGGGCGGTTCTCCACGACCGCCACGGCGAGCGACCCCGAGGTCCGCGGTGTGGTCCTCGAGGCGGCGCGGGCGCGGATGGTCGTGGCGTGGCGGAACGTCCAGGGGGGGCAGATCGTCGCCAGCCATTATCAGGGCGACCTGCCAGCTGAGTCGGCCCCGGTGACGCTCCTCATGAACGGCATCCCCGAGGCCCATCAGGCGTGGGAGGTGACGCCGGGGGGGCTGCGACCGCTGCGGCACCGGCGCGTGACGGGGGGCGTGTCGGTTGTCCTCGATCCGTTTCGTTCGTCGGCGCTCGTCCTTGTCACCGGTGACCCGGCCGTCGCCGCCCATGTCCAAGAGCGCCTCCGCGAGCAGGCGGCCGCCACGCTCGCTGCTTCGCGCGAGCGGGCCGGCTTACTGATCGCCGATGCCGCCGATCTCCTCGCCCGCATTCCCCCCCTGGCGCTCGGGCGACTGCCGGGGCCGCAGATGGTCGCCGCGGCGCAGCAGGACAGCCTCGCGGCCGACCGGGTGGCGGCCTCCGATCCCGCCGCGGCGATTGCCCGCTACGATCGGGCCGCCGCGATCGCCGGCCAACTGGAGCGGCTCGTGTGGGAGAAGGGGGTGGTCGCCACCGGCTCGATGGTTGCTGGGCCGCTCTCCACCTCCGATGCCACGCTCGTGGAGCACTGGCGGTTTGTCGAGGCCCTCGCTGCCACCTCGCCACGCGAGGAGCTTCTCGTCGGCGGCGGCATGGAGCGGATCGAGGATCTCTCCGGCTCCGGGTGGCGGCATTTCGCCCTCAAACAGGCGGTGATGCGGACCGGGGTCGAGATTTCCCGGTCACAGCCTGCCTCTGGTCGCGGCTGTTTACTTTTGCGCGCCGAGGCGGTCGATCCGGCCGCGGCGCCGGCGGTCGTGGAGACGCCGCCGGTGTGGATTACGACGCCCCCGCTTTCGGCGCCGAGCGGCAAGCTCCTCCAGATCGAGGCCCGGGTGTGGGTCCCCAAGCCGGTGAAGGGGAGCGTCGACGGTCTCCTCGTCTTTGATTCACTCGGTGGGCCGGCGCTGGCGGAGCGGGTCGGCCCGTCCGCACAGTGGCGGCGGCTGGTGCTCTATCGGATCGTGCCGGCCGACAACGACGGGGAGGCATTCACCGTCACCTTCGCGCTCACCGGCCTCGGCGAGGCGCGGGTCGACGACGTCAGCGTCCGGGTTCTCGATCGGGGCGCAGGCACGCCGGCGATGATCGTCTCCACCGGGGCTGGCCGCGACGCCGGGGCCAACAGCTTCCCCACCCCCGGTGAGCTGCTCGCCCCGCCCCCTCTGGCCGCGGCCGATTCCCCCGCAGCGCCACCGCTGGCGGCAGCCACGATGGCCCCGGCGGCGGCGGCGGCCGGCGGCACGCCGACGGCCTGGCCGGGGATGAATCTCGAATGGCCGAAGCTCCCGTTCGCCGCAGCGGCCACCGCGCCGCCGCCGGGGCCCGGTGGCGGCCGGATCGATCCGTTCAAGCGGGCGGGGGTGGCGGCGACGGTCCCCCTGCCGGCCCAGCCGGCTCCGGGAGGGGCTGCTCCGGGAGGGGCTGCTCGGCAGCCGCCAGT
>SIAG01000286.1 GCA_009691925.1 Planctomycetaceae bacterium | reverse complement strand
CGGATGGTTGACGTTTGTCGCAGCCGACGGCTAGATTCCGCCCCTAGGGGCCCGCGCGACACCCGCCCGCCTTCCTCCCGCCCCACCTCCCCCGGATCTGCCACCGATGAGCCATGAGGCCGTGCCGTCCCGCCGTGCCGACCGCGAGCGGCTGCTGACGCTCGTCCAGCCCGGCACCACCCATGTCGGCACCGGGGTTTTCGCCCGCCGCCGGCTGAAATCGGGGATGGTGCTCGGGGAGATCTTCGGCCAGGTGTGCGACGATCACCCCGCCGACCCGAGCTACTGCATGGAACTGCCCAGCGGCAAGGTGCTCGAGCCCTCCGCCCCGCTCCGCTTCCTGAATCACAGTTGCGATCCGAACTGCGAACTCTTCTATTGGTTCGACGAGGACGATCCACAGGTCGTCGTCGAGGACCGTCTCTGGCTCCAGACGATCCGCGACATCGAGCCCGGCGGGGAACTCCTCATTGATTACTGCTGGCCGGCCGATGCCTCGATCCGCTGCCGCTGCGGCGCGGCCAATTGCCGGGGATGGATCGTCGATCCGGATGAGCTCCACCTCCTGAAGGACCGCGACCCATGCCGGGAGGAGACCGAGGTGACCCCGACCCGGGCTGGCGACGCCGGGTGATCCTGGCGACCGTCGTCTGCTCCCTGCTCGCCGCCGTGGGGCTCTCCCGGCTGCGGATCGACGACGATCTCCGGTCGCTCCTTCGCAACGGCAGCGATGACTTCGTCGTCATCGACGAGATCGCCGCGCGCTTCGGGGCCCCCGATCGCGACTGCATCGTCCGTGTCCGCCCCACGACGGGCCCGCTCTTCGCCCCGGTCACCCTCGGGAACCTGCGCGACCTCGTCGACGACCTGGCGCGGATCGACGGCGTTGATGGGGTCCGCTCGATGTTCGATGTCCGGCGGCAGGGCATGGCCGGCGCCCTCCTCCCGGTCATCCCCCGGGTGTCCGGGCCGCTCGACGAGGAGGCCTGTGCTGCGGCGCTCCAGCGGTGCTCGAGGCATCCGCTCATCGCCGGCCACCTCCTCTCGGCCGATGCCGCCAGCGCTCTGGTCCTCGTCCGGCTCCTCCCCGGACGCGACACCCCGGCGGCGGCCGAGGGGGTCCTGGCGGGGATCGCCAGGACGCTGGCGGACCGCGACGGGCTCGAGGCAGAGCTCACCGGCCTCCCCGCCCTCCGGGCCGAGGCGTCGCAGGCACTCCGCCGCGACATGCTCGTCTTCAACGCGCTGGGGATGTCGCTGGCCCTGATCCTCTCGGCGAGCGTGGCGCGGAGCTTCTCCTCGACGATCGTCGCCTCCGTTCCGCCGCTGGTCGGCGCGGTGTGGGCGATGGGGGTGCTGGGCCTGTGCGGCGCGAAGATCAACATCCTCACCAGCGTCGTGCCGTCGCTGGCCCTCGTCGTGGGAACGTGCGACTCGATCCACTTCATCGAGGACATGCGTCGCAGCGCCCGCCGGGGGATCGGGGCGTCGGCCGCCTCGGCCGGGGCGATCCGGCGCGTCGGCACGGCCTGCGGCCTGACGAGCCTGGTGACGGCGATCGGCTTCGCGTCGCTGGCCGCGGCGCGGATCGAGGCGGTGCGCACCTTCGGCGTCGCCGCGGCGGCGGGGGCACTGGCGAGCTTCACCGCGGTGACGCTCCTCACCCCCCTTCTCGCCTCCCTCCCGGCCTTCCGGGGCATGCGGCTGGGCCGGTCGTCGCGGAGGGCCTCGCGGCTGGCGGCGTTCCTTGCCGGCTGGTCGGTGCGCCACGCTCGGGGGATCGCCGCGGTGGGCCTCCTCGCCACGCTCGGTCTCGGCCTCCTCTCCGCCGGGCTCGATGCCGACAACCGGGTCGCCGACGCCCTACCGCGCGGCGCCGCCTCGTCGCGGGCCCTCCTCCATGTCGACGAGGAGTTCGGTGGCGCCTTCGGGGCCGATGTCGTCGTCCGCTGGCCGGAGGGGCTCGACTGGCGGGAGGCGGGGGTGCTCGACGGGATCGCGGCCGTGCACGGCGTTCTCGAGGCGGCTGACCCGGCGATCCGGGCCGTGTCGCTCTCGACGGTGGCCGGGACGATCGGCGACCGGGCGCGGCGCCGACTCGACGCCGCGGACTTCGCAGGCTTCGTCGACCAGACGGCGCGGGTGGCGGTGGTGCGGGCGCGGATCCGCGACATCGGGTCGCGGACTCTCGAGCGGGTCTATGACCGGATAGATGCCGGGCTCGTCGGCCTCGAGGCCTCCCATCCGGGGTGGCGATTCCAGCTCGCAGGGATGTCGGTCCTCTCGGCGCGGAATGTCCGGCAATTGGTCCGCGATCTCGGCTCGAGCCTGGCCCTCGAGGTCGTCGTGATCGGGACGATCCTGGCGCTAGCCTTCCGTTCCCCGCTGGCGGGCCTGGTCAGCCTCATCCCCAACGTCTTTCCCCTGGCGGTGATCGGCGCGGTGATGGTCGCCACCGGCAGGCACCTCGACCCGGCGACGGTGATCGTCTTCAACGTCTGCCTCGGCCTCGCCGTCGACGACACCGTCCACGTCCTCACAGCGCTCGAGCGGCAGCGTCGGCCAGGGCTTTCGATCGAGTCGGCGATCCGCCGCGGGGTGGCCGAGACGGGCAACGCGATCATCCTCGGCGGCGTCGTGCTCACGATCGGCTTCGCCGCGGTCACCGTCTCACGAGTGCCTTCGCTGGCGAGCTTCGGGATCCTCGCCTGCGCGGCAGTGGCCGCCGCCACGGTGGCCGAGCTCGTCATGCTGCCGGCGCTCCTAGTCGTCACCGACCGGATCGTCCGCCGCTTCCCGCCACCCTGGCAGGACGGCATCTTTACCCGCGACTCGCGCGCCCCGGACGACGATCAGCCGATGGCCCGGGTGGCCATCGGGACAACCTCCGAAAGTGCCTCGACGGTCCGCACGATCTGATCCTCGCTGTGCTCGGCGGTGAGGAAAAACCGGACCCGGGCCGCCGACTCACGGACGGCCGGATAGAGGATCGGCTGGGCATTAATGCCCCGTTCGAGGAGCAATTGCGAGACGAGGATCGCCCGGTTCGAGCCGCCGACGATGACTGGGATGACGGGCGTGTCGCCACTCGAGCCGGTGTCGAGATCGCAGTCGGCGGCGAGCTTCAGAAACAGCTCCGACCGCTCCCGCAGCCGCGTCACGCGCCACGGCTCGCGCTGGATGACTTTGAGCCCCTCGAGGGCCGCCGCCACGTTCGGCGGCGAGCAGGCCGTGGAGAAGACGAACGACGGCGTCGTGTAGCCGAGGTAGCGGATGAGCCGCTTGTTCCCGGCAAGGTAGCCGCCGCCGGCGCCCAGAGCCTTGCTGATCGTCCCCATCCACAGATCCCCCTCGGAGGGATCGACGCCGAAGTGGTCGCAGATCCCGCGCCCACCCGGCCCCATCGTGCCCACCGAATGGGCCTCGTCGACGTAGAGCATCGCGTCGTGACGACGCTTGACCTCGAGGAACCGCGGCAGATCGGGGTAATCGCCATCCATGCTGTAGACCCCCTCGATCGCCACGACGACGCGTCGGTATTTCGGGCGGAGGTCCCGCAGCAGGCTGTCGAGCTGGTCGTGATCGTTGTGGCGGAACGAACGCTTCCCCGCCTTCGAGGCCCCCGCCCCCTGGACCATGCTGTTGTGGGCCAGCTCGTCATAGAGGATCAGATCCTCCGCCCCGAAGAGGTGGGCGAAGACCGAAGCGTTCGTGCCGTAGCCACAGGGGAAGACCGTGGCAGACTCGGTGCCGAGAAACAACGCCAGCTCCCGATCGAGGTCATCGAGGAGGGTGTTGTTGCCGCCCACCATCCGGCTCGCCGAGGCGCTGCAGCCGAAGCGGTCGATGGCGGCCTTCGCCGCCCGCGTCACGTCCGGATGGCCGGTGAGCCCGAGGTAGTCGAAGCTCGTGAAGCTGATGACATCTTGCCCGCCGATCCGTGCCGTGCGCCCGCGGACTCGCTCGTTGGCCCGGAGGAAGGGATTGGCCAGTCCCGCCTGCTCGAGGCCATGCAGCCGGGCCTCGAGGGCGCCAATCTCCGGGAACGGATCGGCCCCGGTGGGAGGGGGCGTCATCCGCGCGGCGACGGAGCGCTCGCTACCGCTGGCCGGTGGCTCGGCGGAGGTATCGGGATCACCGGCATCGACCATGTGGCGGGCGATGCAGTCGACGAGATCGCCGCAGGTCTGGATGCCGCGGAGCCAGTCGTCGCGGAAGCGCATCTCGTAGCGCCCCTCGATCCGGTTCACAACGTCGAGGAAGGCCGCATCGTCGAGGCCGGCGTCAGCGAGGGTCGAGCGGTCGGAGAAGCCCCCGCGCCGACCGCGCGGCTGAAACCGCGCGAGCTCCTCGATCACCAAGCGCGTGATCGCCGTCTTCGAGCGCGAGCGGACGAAGGCCTCCGCCCCCGGCCGCAGTGCCGCACCGATCGCCAAGCCCCGCCCGCCGTGCTCCGGCAAGAACTCCATGATCACGCTCTGCAACTCCCTACGCGGGCGGACGCGTCGCGTTCCGGCACGCCGGATTCTCTCCGGCGCCATCGACGACGCGTCTCCCACGCCCCGCCTGCCGTGACCGCCTCACGGCACGGGTTACTGTACAGGAACGATTCCGTTCCGCACCCCCCTCGCCCGCGCCTCTTGTCGGGGCCGCGGCCGCGCCGCAGCGGCGCACGGCTGCCGCGCTCGGACGAAACAGCCGAGCGGGAATCCGTGCGTATCATGGCATCGATGCCGATCGAAACGGTCGAAGCGATCGCGGAATCATTCCGGCACCGTCGTTTCCTGCTGCCGCAGGTGACGCTCAGGTGGCGAGCAATTTCCGCAGCACGAACGGCAAAATGCCGCCGGAGCGGAATTGGTCGAGCTCGACCGGGGTGTCGATCCGGGCAAGGCAGTTGATCGCGAGCTTCGAGCCATCGGGACGCGTCGCCACGACCGGCACGGTCGCTCTGGGTGTGAGCCCTTCAAACGGTACGTCGAACGTCTCCTCGCCGGTCAGCCCGAGCTCCTGCCACGGCTTGGGGAGGACCAGCGGCAGGACCCCCATCCCGACGAGATTCGAGCGGTGGATCCGCTCGAAACTCGCCGCCAGGACGGCCCGGACGCCGAGGAGCATCGTTCCCTTGGCGGCCCAGTCGCGCGAGCTGCCGGTGCCGTATTCGGTGCCGGCCAGGACCACCAGCGGCGTCCCGTCGGCCCGGTACTTCATCGCCGCGTCATAGACCGGCATCACCTCGGTGCCGGGGAGGAGCCGGGTGATCCCCCCTTCCGTCCCGGGGAGGAGAAGATTGCGGAGGCGGATATTGGCGAACGTCCCCCGGGTCATCACCCGGTCGTTGCCGCGGCGGGCCCCGTAGCTGTTGAAGTCGACGGGGGGCACACCACGCTCGACGAGGTAGTGGCCCGCCGGGCTCACCTTGGCGATGCTCCCAGCGGGGGAAATGTGGTCGGTGGTGACGCTATCCCCCAGAGCGAGGAGGACGCGGGCCCCGTTCAC
>SIAG01000285.1 GCA_009691925.1 Planctomycetaceae bacterium | reverse complement strand
GCCAAGAAGCGTCTCCGCCAAAACCTCCGCGATCGCGAGCGGAACCGGGCCGCGAAGTCGGAGATCAAGACGGAGATCCGCAAGGTTCTCGAGGCCATCAGCGGTGGGGATGTGAAGGCTGCCAACGAGCAGCTCCGGACGGTCGCCAAGAAGGTCGATCAGGCCGCTTCGGCCCGTGTCGTCCATCCCAACCGGGCCGCCCGGATCAAGTCGCGGCTGTCGGCGCGGATCCTGGCGGTTTCGAAGGCGTCTGCCTGACTCCCCCCGCGGGTCTTGTCGGCGTCTCCGGTGCGGTTCTCCGGTCAGCTTTCGAGGGTCCGCCTAGGAGACTCCTCTCGTCGACGGGCCAACCGGTAGGCCGCTCGTTCCGCTGCAGTCAGCGTGGCCTGATCATTCCCACTCGATGCTCGTGCCGGCGAATACTGGGCCTTCGATGCAGGTCCGCTTGTAGTCCCAGCCGCCGTCGGCGTCTTTGACTCGGGCCACACAGGTGAAGCAGATCCCGATCCCACAGGCCATCGGCGCTTCGAGGGAGACGTGGCACCCCAGTCCCCGCGCCTCCGACCAACGGCTGATGGCGGCCATCATCCCGTCCGGCCCGCAGCAGGTGACATGGCGTGGGGCTGCCACGGATTGATCCCCGGGCCCGGACTGCAGAGGAAAAAGGCCGTCGAGCAGATCGATGACCGTCCCTCGGGTCCCCACCGATCCGTCGAGGGTCGCCAGGTGGACATCGAGGCCGGCCCGCTGGAAGTCCGCGAGGTCACCGAAGGCGCTGCCGCTGGAAGCGCCCCAGCAGAAGGTCACCTTCTCGCCGGCCCCGGCCCGGTCGCGGCCGAGCGTGAGGAGGGCGGTCTGGCCAATGCCCCCGGCCACAAGGAGAAGGTGGCCGGTTGTCGGGACGTCGCTGTAGCCGTTGCCGAGAGGACCCCAGAGCGTCATCCGCTCGCCGGGGCCGAGAGGTTGAAGAGCGGTGGTGAATCGGCCGTGGACGACATAGACGAAGTCGGCGAAACGCCGTTCGGAGCGTTCTCCTTGGGGGATGTCATCGTCCACCGAGCGGTAGGTGTCGTAGATGGCCAGCGGACGGCCAAGGAGCGGGTCGACCCGACCGGCGATCCGCAGCATGACAAACTGCCCTGCGACGGCCGAGGCGGCGATCCCGGGGCATTCCACGCGGAGGCGGTAGGTGTTGGCGGCGGTCTGGCGGTGCGACACGACCACCGCGTCCTCAACACGGCGTGTCGGTGACGACGGGCACGGCTCTGGCGGGGCGGTTTTCATCGCGATTTGAGGCTCCGGAGCAACTCACGAATCCCGTTTCTTCCGCCAGGTCGAAGCCTTGCCGGGGCGGCGGCGGCGTCCGCCGGGGAGCGGCGGCCGGCTGTCATCCTGACCAGCAGGCCGGGGGGGCCGGGCGGAGCCTTCGCCATCGCGGGGCGGCCGTGGCGGCCGGCCTGCGGCAGGTGGGCGGCGTGCCCCGGCCGGCGGAGGCCCTGCCCCTTCGGCACGGTCGAGGAATCGGGGGCGGGCTGGTCGGTCGCCGCGGGGCGGCCGGGCGGAGCCTTCGTCATCGCGGGGCGGGCGGGCGGAGCCTTCGTCATCGCGGGGCGGCCGTGGCGGGCGGCCTGCAGCGGGCGGCCGGCCTGCAGGGGGGCGGCGTGCCCCGGCTGGCGGGGGCCCTGCCCCTTCGGCACGGTCGAGGAATCGGGGTCGGGCTGGGGGCCTGCCGGCGGGAACGGGAGCCGCCGTACGCCCCCTCCCTCCCGGGCCCGCGGAACTGCGCCCCGGGGCGCTGCTGGCGGGTCGCGGGGACCGGCCACCGGCGCCGGCGGGGCGGCCGCCGCGACGGTCGTCGTCGCGCTGGCCAAAGGGGCGCCTCGTGCCGCGCGGACGGGGGCCATGCGCGCCGCGGGGGGGGCCGTCAGCCAAGCCGGCGGTCTGGGCGAGGGCATCCTTGCGGAGGGCTTCGACCTCCGACCAGGCCAGTTGCCGCCATTGCCCCGGCAAGAGGTCGCCGAGGGAGAGCTTTCCGACCGCGACTCGCTTGAGCTGATGGACCTTGTGCCCGAGGTGCGCGAGCATGCGGCGGATCTCGCGGTTCTTCCCTTCGTCGAGAACCATCTCGAGGACGGCGCTCTGTTTGTGCTGCGATTTCATATGGACATGCTGGGCCCTGGCCATCCCCTCCGCCAGGCCGATGCCGCGGCGGAGCTTGTCGATGGTGTCCGGGGTGGGGACCCCCGCGACTTGGACGAGGTATTTCTTCTCGACGCCATACCGGGGATGGGCGAGGAGATTGGCCAACTCACCGTCGTTGGTGACGAGGATCAGCCCTTCGCTCATTCGGTCGAGCCGGCCGATGGCGAACAGTCGCTGTTCCCCAGGGACGAGATCGACGACGCGGGGCCGGCCGTCGGGGTCGAAGTTCGTGGTCACCACGCCGACCGGCTTGGAGAGCATGTAGACGACGCGCTTCGGGTCGGGGAGCCGCTCGCCGTCGACGCGGACCTCCTGGCGGAGGGGATCGATGCGGGTGCCGAGTTGCGTGACCACCTGGCGGTCGACCTCGACCCGGCCTGTCGTGATCAGTTCCTCGCAGTTCCGCCGACTGCCGAGCCCGGCCGCCGCGAGCACCTTCTGAAGCCGTTCAAGGCCGTCATCGGCGGGGACGGGGGCTTGGCGGAACCGGCCGCGGGGGGCAGACTTCCGCGCCGGCTCGTTTCCGGCCTGGCCACCGGCTGGCGGGGAGCGGCGCGACGTGATCCGCGAGCCACGGCCGCGATTGGGCTCCCCCGATCGACGCGGTTGGTAGGGCTGGGAGGGGGAGGGATCGGCGGGCAAGGGAGACTCCGACGCGCGGGGGGGAAAGGGGCCACTCGCACGGCGGACCCATCTGCGGATCATACACCGGACGTCGGGGGGGCTGCGGGATTCGCCCGCCCGGTGCGCCCCGGGCGAGCCCCGGCTGTCGGAGCCCTTCCTCACCGCATCGGCGACCACCAGCGGGAGCGACGGACCTCGGCGACAGGCTCGTTGTAGTCGCGCGGCCGACTCCCATCCATGAGGGCCTCACGGAAGAGGGTGGAGCCGATGTCGGGCTGCGGGTAGGGGTCGAAGCGGACGGCCCGGCGCTGCTGCGTCCGGGCATTGGAGGTGGTCTGCAGGGTCGGCTTTGCCAGCGACGCGCAGCCGACGGCCAACGGCATGACGCCGGCCAGGGCCAGGAGCACAGCAGCGGTCGAAAGGCGTCTCATGATGGGCACCCTCGGTGAATCGACTCCCGGTCGGTCGGGGGGAGAGCATAGGGCCCACCCCGGACGGCGCCCTAGGGCGCTTTCGAGGGGCACTTTCCGGGGTAAAGAGGCGCCAAACAGCCGCCGGAGCGAATCCCGGCGGTCATCCGAGGGTGATATGAAGGAGCTTTGTTGCTCCGGCGTCGCCGAGGCTCCGGAGCGTCTGGGGGCCGATCTCCGCCGGGAGGAGGAGGGTTCGTCCTGGCCCCAATGCTGGCAACCCCCAGGCCTCGTCGAGCGCCACCCGGCCCCCCACAACGGCGAGGAGATGGCAGGCGTCGTCGCCCCCCACCGTCCAATCGGCCCCGGGGGTGACCTCCTCGAAGGAAAAAAAGTCGCAGGTCGCGAGCCGGCGCACGCCGGGGGAGGAGGTCAGGGCGCGGGGGGATGGATCGACCGGCCCGAAGCGGGAGACGGCCTCGAGGCCCGCCTCGAGGTGGAGCGGCCGCGGCAGGCCGTCGGGGCCGGTGCGATTCCAGTCGTGGAGCCGGTAGGTGATGTCACTCGACTGCTGGATCTCGGCGACGACAAGCCCTGCCCCAATGGCATGAACCGTCCCGGCTGGGATGAAAATGCAGTCACCAGCCTTCGGCTCGACGACATAGAGGACCTCCTCGCAGCGTCCTTCACGGAGCGCAGCGGCGAGCGATTCACGATCGACCCCGGCCTTCAGCCCCGCCCACAGCCTGCTCCCCGGCGCCGCGTCGATCACATACCAGGCCTCGGTCTTCCCCTTGTCGGGAGGGTCGAGCCGCGCGGCCCGGTCGTCGTCGGGGTGGACCTGGACCGAGAGATCGCGACAGGCGTCGAGAAACTTAAAGAGGAGCGGAAACGACGTCAGCCCCGCATGCCGGCCGAGGAGGGCCCGCCCCTGCTTCGTCACCAGATCGCCGAGGGTCCGGCCGGCAAGCGCCCCGGTGGCGACGACACTCTGGTCGTCGCGCCGGTCGACCACCTCCCACGACTCGGCGAAATCGTCCCCCGCGGGGAGGTCACGACCGAGAAGCGTCTCAAAGCGGCGCCCGCCCCACAGATAGCGGCGATAGATCGGGGTGAAGAGCAACGGGGACAACATGGCAGGATCGACTCTTTGATTCGGGGCTGGGGGGGGCGATGCCTGGGCACGATCAGGAAGCCGCGTAGGCCTCGAGGAGTCGCCCGATCCAGAAACAGCAGACGCTCGCCAGGAGCATGACGAGCATCTGCCCGAGGGAGATGGCGTGCTGGAGCTCGAGGACGATGGCCAGGGCCGGGATCGAAAGCCCGGCGAACTGCCCGAGACGGCCGCACGTGCGCATCAAGTCAGCCATGGCAGGAATCGACCGCAAAAGGGCACCGGAGGGCAACCACCGACAACGGTGCTGGCCACCACCGGGGGGCTCACCGCGGCTGGATCGGCCGGGCGAACTCCCATGAGCCTGCCCCGACCGCCTCGCAGCGGCAGGAGAAATGTGGCAGGTGCTCGGCCACGCGACAAGACTCGTAGCGGTCGAGGTCGGCTCCCCAGAGGCCGCAGATGCGGAGCAGGCCGCCGTCCCGCACCACGAGGCGGAGGAGAACCTCGAGCCCTTCGAAGAGCCGGTCGTCGACCCGCTCGACTCCGTCGAGCTCCACCACCATCCGGTTCGTGCCATGCTCCCGGGCGACGTTCCAGAGCGCGTGGCCGAGGTCCCCGCCCCGTCGCGGGGCATCTGTCTCGGGGGGAAAGAGCTTCACGAACAGCCAATCCGGGCCCCGTTCGAGGCCGACGTCATAGCGATCGATCTGATGGTTCATGGAAAGAGCCCTCCGTGGTGCGGCTGCCGCAATCCCCCCCGAAACCCCGTTGTGGATTATCCCATAATCCGAACGGGGAAGGATACGGGGGCGGGCAAGGGCTTCTTGCCCGGATCGCGGTCCACACCCCCGCACCTTGCCGAAACCCCGCCGCCGGCCATACTTTCAAGCGGTTTTCCCGTTTTCTTCCTTTTCTTTTCCCTTTTCCTGGAGGACACGCATGGGTCGGCACGGCGCGGTGACGTTCAAGGGCGATCCGCTCACGCTCGTGGGCGAGGAGGTCAAGGTGGGGGCAGCGGCCCCGGACTTCACCCTTACCGGTGACGCGATGCAAGACATCCGCAAGGCCGATCTCCTCGGCAAGCCGACGATCCTCAGCGTCATCCCCTCGCTCGACACCCCCGTCTGCCAGGTGCAGACAAAGAAGTTCAACGAGAGCCTCGGGAGCTT
>SIAG01000284.1 GCA_009691925.1 Planctomycetaceae bacterium | reverse complement strand
CCCGGGGTTTTGCGGATCGGGGTCTTCGCCGGCACCGAGCCCGCGGCGGTGGCGGCGATCGCCGCCGCGGTCGGCCTCGACGCGATCCAGTTCCACGGCCATCTCGCCCCCCCTCCCCCCGGCGCCCCAAACCCCTGCTGGGATCCCCCCGGCGTGTGCCGGGCTGTCGCCCCCTATCCAATCATCCGCGCCTGCCGACTCCGGGCCGATGGCCCCGCTGCGGCGGCGCTCGACGAAGCCCGGGGCTGGGTCGCCGCGGCGCAGGCGGCGGGATGTGGCCCGGCACTGCTCCTGATTGACGCCGGGGCCCCCGCCGGCGTGGCTCCCGCGGGGCTGGGGGGCACCGGCCTGGTCGTCGATTGGGAACGCTTCGTCGCCGCCGGCGATCCCGGGCTGCCGGTGGCCCTTGCCGGGGGGCTGACCCCCGACAACGTCGCCGCGGCGATCGCGGCCACCGGGGTGCAGTCCGTCGACACGGCCAGCGGCGTCGAGTCGGCTCCGGGGCGGAAGGATCCCGAGCGCGTCCGGGCCTTCGTCAGCCGGGCGCTCGCGGCTTTCGCGGCCCGGGCCGGCGGGAGCTCGGGAAGCGGACGAGCGCCTTTTCCATTCCCGTCAGATGGCTAAGATGCAAGACCTTTCGGCCGCCGATCGGGCCGCTTCGGCACCCCGTCCCTGCTCTTCCCACCCGGTTCTTTTCCGCTGGGATCCGTGCCAGGGCCTTCTCTTTTTGTCTGCGCAATCTTTGTCCGCCCTTTCTTTTTTCCCATCCTCCCTCAAGGAGTTCTCCCTTGGCCCACGTTGAAACCCGCCTCCCCTACAAGGTTGCCGATCTCGCGCTTGCTGATTGGGGCCGCAAAGAGATCATGCTGGCCGAGAACGAGATGCCGGGCCTGATGGCGTTGCGGCAGAAGTATGGCCGGACCAAGCCGCTGACCGGGGCCCGGATCGCCGGTTGCCTCCACATGACGATTCAGACTGCCGTTCTCATCGAGACGCTCAAAGAGCTCGGTGCGGAAGTGACCTGGAGCAGCTGCAACATCTTCTCGACGCAGGACCACGCCGCCGCGGCGATCGCCAAGGCGGGCTTCCCGGTCTATGCCTGGAAGGGGATGACGAACGAAGAGTCCGACTGGTGCATCGAGCAGACCCTGTACTTCGAAGATGGCCAGCCGCTCAACATGATCCTCGACGACGGCGGCGACCTGACGTCGATGGTCCACACCAAGTATCCGGAACTGCTCGGCGGCATCCGTGGCCTTTCGGAGGAGACGACCACGGGGGTCCACCGCCTCTACCAGATGCTCGAAAACGGCGAGCTCAAGCTCCCGGCGATCAACGTCAACGACTCCTGCACGAAGTCGAAGTTCGACAACCTCTACGGCTGCCGGGAGAGCCTCGCCGACGGCATCAAGCGGGCCACCGACGTGATGGTGGCCGGCAAGGTGGTGGTGGTGTGCGGCTACGGCGATGTCGGCAAGGGCTCTGCCCACTCGATGAAGGCGCTCGGAGCCCGCGTCATCATCACCGAGGTTGACCCGATCAACGCTCTCCAAGCGGTGATGGAGGGCTACGAGGTGACAACGATGGAGGAGGCCGCCCCGCGAGGCCAGATCTTCGTGACGGCCACCGGCTGCCGCGACGTGATCCTCGGCGAGCACATCGCACGGATGCCCAACGACGCGATCATCTGCAACATCGGTCACTTCGATCTCGAGATCGACGTCTCATGGCTGGAGAACACCAAGGGGATCAAGAAGGTCGAGATCAAGCCGCAGGTTGACCGCTACACCCTCCCCTCCGGCAACTCGGTTCTCCTGCTGGCCGAAGGCCGGCTGGTGAACCTCGGCTGTGCCACCGGTCACCCGTCGTTTGTGATGAGCACGAGCTTCACCAACCAGGTGCTCGCTCAACTGGCCCTGTGGACCGAGACCGACAAGTACGAAATCGGTGTCCATCTCCTCCCCAAGAAGCTCGACGAGGAAGTGGCTCGTCTCCACCTCGAGAAGCTGGGGGTCAAGCTCACGAAGCTCACCCCGCAGCAGGCCGAGTATCTTCACATCCCTGTCGACGGCCCGTTCAAGCCCGAGTACTACCGGTATTGATCGCCGTCGCCGGGTTCCCCCGGCGGCCGCTATCCGTTCCACTCCCGACGGGGGTGTCGCTCAGGCGACGCCCCCGTCGGCTTTTGATCCCCCGGCCTTGGCCGGTTCCACGTGGAACGGCCGGCCGCCCCGGGCGCTTTGGGGAGCCGCTGCGGAGCGTCGGATTTGCTACCATCCGGGGAGATCGTTCCCCGCCCCAGCCCCCTCGAGGAAGCTCCTTCCGCCATGCCCCACGTCGCCCCGCTCCGCGGCCTTCGCTACGACCCCAAGCACGTCGGCGCCCTCTCGCAGGTGATCGCCCCGCCGTACGACGTCATCGACGCGGCGCTCCAGGAGGCGCTCTACCAGCGGCACGCCGCCAACGTGATTCGGATCGAGCTCAACCGGGAGGAGCCCGGCGATGACGAGCGGACAAACAAATACACCCGGGCGGCGAAGTTCCTCCGTAGTTGGCGCGACCAGGGGGTGGTGATGCAGGAGCCGGCCGCGGCGCTCTACGTCTACCACCAGGAGTTCGAGGTCGAGGGGCGATCGTTTGTGCGCCGCGGGGTGATGGCGCGAGTTCGCCTGGAGCGGTTCGGCACCGGCAACATCCATCCCCACGAGGAGACGATGTCGGGCCCGAAGCAGGATCGTCTCCTCCTCACGCGCGCCTGCCGGGCGAATCTGAGCCAGGTGTTCGGGCTCTATCCCGACGCCGAAGGGGAAATGCAGCAGCTCCTCGATGCCGTCGTGGCGGGGCAGCCGCCGCTGGAGGCGACCGACCACCTTGGCGTGAAGAGCTGGATGTGGCCGCTCACCGACGAGTCGGTGGCGGCGAAGGTGGCCGGGTTGATGGGACCGAAGCCGGTGTTCATTGCCGACGGCCACCACCGCTACGAGACCGCCTGCAACTACCGGGACGAGGTCGCCGCTGCCAATGGTGGCACGCTCCCCTCCGACCACCCCGCAAACTTCGTGCTGATGATGCTCGTCGGGATGAGCGATCCGGGGCTCATTGTCCTCCCCACCCACCGGCTGTTCGTGGAGCCGTCGGTGGCCACCGCGGCCGAACTGGCGGCGCAGCTCGGCGACTGTTTCACCACCGAGAAGGCGGGCTTGGGCCCGGAGGCCGCCGCGGACGTGTGGGAGCAGATCGAGATCGAGGACGCCCAAGGGACCCTCGGGCTCTACACGGCCGGCGACCGGACCTGGACCCTCGCCCGGATCACCCCCGCCGGCGCTGCTCGGATGGAGGAGATCGCGGCCGAGCACGGGCCTGCCTGGCGCGGGCTGGGCGTCTCGATCCTCCACCGGCTCGTGATCGGTGAGCTGCTCGGGGCGAAGCAGATCCCCACCCCCGGCTACGTCCACCTCGTCCGTGAGGTGGTCGAGGGGCTCTCGACTCTGAAGTATCCCCTCGCGGCCCTCGTCATGCCGGCGAGCGTCGGCGACATCAAGAGCGTCAGCGAGACCGGCGAGCGGATGCCAGCCAAGAGCACCTACTTTTACCCGAAGCTCGCCAGCGGCCTGGTCTTCAACCCGCTCGAGTGACCGCGGGGGAGACGTTCGGCCACTCCTCCGGTCTCGGCGGGAGGTGGCGTTCCACGTGAAACCGTACCGTCCCGGAAGTCTGGGGGTGCTCCGCAGACGGGGCGGTCCGGGCAAGCCGGGGCGGTCGTGCGGTTTCACGTGGAACGACTCCCGGGGGAGGTCGCTCCATCCTCTGACGTCTGCGGCAACCTTTCCCGACAGAACGGTTGGAACGCGCTCGAGCACCAGGCATGACGATCGTGCCGGCGGTGGCCGATATTCCGAATGTTCCCGGAATGCCCTGGGAAACATCTGGAAGGGATCTGCGCTTGGGAAGGATTCTGTGCGTTGCCAACCAGAAGGGGGGCGTGGGGAAAACCACCACCGCGACGAACCTCGCCGTTGGCCTCGCCAAGGGGGGGCAGCGGACACTCTTGGTCGATCTCGACCCGCAGTGCAATGCCACCTCGGGGCTCGGGGCCACGCCGGCGGCGACCCATCCGCTCGTTTCTGATGCCCCGCTGTGCGGCTCGGTGATCGAGACGGGAGTGGCCGGCCTCTTACTCCTGCCGGGGAGTCGGAGCGTCCGCGACGTCGAAAGGCTGGCGACGCTCGCCCGCAGCGGCAGTTTTGTCCTCGAGACCCATCTTGCCGGCGGGCTCAATGCCTGGGACTACTGTCTCATCGATTGCCCGCCATCGATCGGCGACCTGACCAGGACGGCCCTGGCCGGGAGCACCGACGTGATCATGCCGATCCAGTGCGAATACTTCGCCCTCGAGGGGCTGACGCAGATGATCGAGGTGATCCGCGACGTGATGGACGAACGCCCCGGCCGGCTGCGGTTCGGGGGGATCGTCCTCACGATGCACGACGACGATCTGGAGCTGACCCGCGAGGTGGAGGAAGAGGTTCGGGACTTCTTCGGGGAGATCGTCTTCGAGACGGTCATCCCCCGCGATGTGGCGGTGTCGGAGGCTCCCAGCCACGCCCGCAGCGTCCTCGATTATGCACCGCGCTCGAGGGGAGCGCGGGCCTACACAGAATTGTGCATGGAGGTTCGGGACTGTGAGTAAGGAACGACGTCTTGGGCGGGGCCTGGAAGCACTGCTCGGCCGTGCGGGGCTCGACCCGCAATCGACCCCCGCCCCCGCGCAGACCCAAGGCACCGGCGCCCTCGCCGCGCAACCTTCCCCCCTTCCGGGCCGGGCCCCGGATCTCCCCGGTAAGGGGATCGGCGGCCTGGGGACCGGCGCCGCCCGCCTCATTCTCCACGCTCCTGAAGAGGTCGAGCAGGCGGCGGCGGCGCTGCCGGTGAACGAGGTCGATCCGGCGCTGGTCGATCCGAATCCCTGGCAGCCCCGGTCGGTCGTCGACGACGGGGCCCTGGCCGAGCTCACGGCCAGCCTCGGCGAACATGGCCTCCTCCAGCCGATCGTCGTTCGGGCGCGGGGCGACCGCTACCAGCTGATCGCCGGCCAGCGCCGCCTCGCGGCGGCCCGGCGGCTGGGGTGGGCGAAGCTCCCCGTCCGCGTTCTCGATGTCGACGACCGGCAGATGTCGGAGATCGCGATCGTCGAAAATCTCCAGCGCCGCGACCTCGACGCCCTCGAGAAGGCGGTGAGCTTCAAGACCTATCTCGCCGCCTGGGGTTGCACGCAAGACGAGCTTGCCAAGCGGCTCTCGATCGACCGCTCGAGCGTCACCAACCTCATCCGTCTCCTCGAGCTTCCCGAGGGAGTGCAGCAGCGCCTCCGGGCGGGCGAGATCTCGATGGGGCACGCCCGCGCCCTCCTTCCGCTCGGCGACGAGCACGAGCAGGTGAAGCTCGCCCAGCGGATTGTTACCGAGGGGCTGTCGGTGCGGGCGATCGAGGGAGAGGTGCAGGAGATTCTGCGGGCCGACGAAG
>SIAG01000283.1 GCA_009691925.1 Planctomycetaceae bacterium | reverse complement strand
AGAAGCCGGAGGAGGCGCGGAAACTGGCGACCGAGCCACTGGGGCCCCCCCCTGCCGACCTCACCGATCTGGCCGATCTGGCCGCATGGACGGTGGTGGCCAACGTGATCCTGAATCTCGACGAATCATTCATGTGCCCGTGAGCGGAGGAACCTGCCCCATGGATCCGATCCTCGAACAGAAGTCTCTCGCCACCCGTCGCCACCTCCTCGGTGGCATGGGAGGGGGCATCGGTGGGCTGGCGCTGGAAGCGCTCCTCGGGGGCGCTGCGCCGTTCGGGGGCACGGCGCCGTTTGGCCGCGCGGCGCCGTTTGGCCGCGCGGCGCGGGGCGCGGAGAGCGAGGCGAACCACGGCCATGTCGTCCCGGCCGATCCGCTCGCCCCGCGGGTGCCGCACTTCATGCCGAAGGCGAAGCGGATGATCGTCATCCACCTCACCGGCTCGCCCCCCCATCTCGATCTCTACGACCACAAGCCGGAGCTCGTGAAGCATTCGGGGGAGGATTGCCCGGCCGAGACAATTCGCGGGAAGACGTTCGCCTTCACCAGCGGCACGCCGAAGCTCATGGGGACTCCCCGCAGCTGGCAGCGCTGCGGCGAGAGCGGCATGGAGCTCTCCGACGCGATCCCCAATCTGCAGCGCGTCGCCGACCGGCTGTGTGTCGTCCGCAGCATGCACACCGACCAGTTCAACCACGCCCCGGCGGAGCTCCTCCTCTACACCGGCGCTGCGCGATCGGGCCGGCCGAGCCTGGGGAGCTGGGCGACCTACGGCCTGGGGAGCGAGAACCAGGATCTCCCCGGCTTCGTCGTCCTCATCTCCTCTGGGGTCCAGCCCAACGGCGGCACGAGCAGCTTCGGATCAGGCTTCCTGCCGAGCGTCTACCAGGGCGTGCAGTGCCGCTCGCAGGGGGATCCGGTGCTGTATGTCTCCGATCCCCCCGGCATGGACAGAAAGACGCGGCGCCAGAGCCTCGACGCCCTCAAGGATCTCAACGAGCTCCAGGCCCGCGAGCTGGGCAATACCGAGACTTTGACACGCATCGCCCAGTACGAGCTCGCCTACCGGATGCAGACGAGCGTGCCGGAGGTGATGGACATCTCGCGCGAATCGCCGGCGGTCCTCGAGGCCTACGGCGCGAAGCCCGGGCAGGCGAGCCTCGCCAACAACTGCCTCCTCGCCCGGCGGCTCGTCGAGCAGGGGGTGCGGTTCGTCCATCTCTTCGACTGGGGCTGGGATTTCCACGGCACCGGCCCGGGGGAAGACATCCGCGACGGGCTGACAAGGAAGGCGGCGACGTTCGACAAGCCGGCCGCGGCGCTGATCGAGGATCTCGAGGCTCGCGGGCTCCTCGAAGACACGCTCATCCTCTGCACCGGCGAATTCGGGCGGACCCCATTCCGCGAGGGGCGCACTGCTGGTGGCGACATCCTGGGGCGCGACCATTTCCCCGACTGCTACTCGATCTGGATGTGTGGCGGCGGCACGAAGCCGGGATTCGTCCATGGGGCGAGCGACGATCTCGGCTTCAAGCCGGCGGTCGATCCGGTTCATGTCCACGATCTCCAGGCGACGATCATGCATCTCCTCGGCTTCGACCACACGAAGCTGACGTGGCGCTTCCAGGGGCGCGACTACCGGCTCACCGACGTCCATGGCACGGTCATCCGGCCGCTTCTGGCATGAGCTTGCGTGGCATGATCGGCATGATCGGCATGATCGGCATGATCGGCATGATCGGCATGATCGGCATGACGATGGAGAACCGGCGACGGTGGCTGGCACTGGTGGTGATGGCGGCTGGGATGCTCGGGGGACCAGGGCCTGAGGGAGTGGCCGACGACGCGACGGCTCGGCCGATCCGGCCCATGCGGCAGACCTAGCCGACCTCCGCCGCCGGCTGGCGGGCTGGATGGCGGCCTGCGGCGACTCCGGTCCGGAGCCGGAAGCGATGTATGACAGCGACATGGCGGTCTATCTGGCGCCGGGGAGGCCGGAGGTGGAGCGAAACATCACCACGATGAAGGCCTGGGGGGCCGAGGGGAAATAATCGCCCGTTTTCTCTCCCCCCCTTGCGGAACCCCCCGGACGTGGGTTATCTAGTAGCTCTGGAGAGTGGTTTGGCAGGGGTTTGCCGTCGCCCGGCCTCCAGGAGACCTGTCCATGGGCACCGCATCGACCAAGGGAAAGCTGTTTGCCTCATTCGCGCGCCGTCTGGGGTATGTCACCGACGGCCAGCTCGATCTGGCCTGCCAGGCGCGGCGCCGCGACCCGTCGAGGGAGTTGGCCGACATCCTCGTCGCCCAGGGGGCGATCGACGCCACGAATCGGGCCCTCATCGAGGAAGTCGTGGAGAGCCACCTCGCGCTGCATGCGGGAAACGCGGAGGCATGCTTTGCGGGCATCCTCGACAAGGGCTGGGTCCCCGCGGTGCTGTTGGCCGACGGGTCCGACCCCGCCACGGCGGCCAACGCGCCGATGGGGCCGGAGCCGCCGGTTGTGGCGTGGCAAGAAGGAAATGCCGACGCCCTCACCGAGACGGTGACGCTCGGCAGCTACACCTCCGGCGGAAGCCGCTACGAGCTCCTCGAGCGGAAGGGCTGGGGGGGCATGGGGGAGGTGTGGCTGGCCCGTGACCGCGAGCTCAATCGGGAAGTCCTTCTCAAGCAGGTTCTGCCGCAGCTCGCCGAAAACGCGCGGAACCGAGGGAGATTTCTCCGTGAGACGCGCACCGGTGCGATTCTCGAGCATCCGGGGATCGTGCCGGTTTACGACATCGGCCAGCATCCCGGTGGCCAGCTCTTCCAGGTGATGCGGTATTTCAGACCTGGTTCGCTCCACAAGAAGATTGCCGCCTACCATCTCGCCCACCCCGACGCGCTCGATGAGCTGGCCTTCCGGACGCTCCTGGGGCACTTCGACACCGCCTGCCGGGCGATCGAGTATGTCCACACCCGCGGCATCCTCCACCTCGACATCAAGCCGCAGAACATTGTCACCGGCGAATTCGGCGAGACCCAAATCATCGACTGGGGGCTCGCGCAGATCACCGACGCCGACATGCTCGAGAAGGTTCACCAGGAGAGTGGGAATCTCGCGAGCGGATCGGCGCGCGGCGACTCGCAGACGCCCGGATCGCGCGTTAAGTCGACTGCGACCGACGTCTTGGCACGCGGCCTCCGCGGAACCCCCGCCTATGCCGCCCCGGAGCAGTGGAAGGGGGATCGGAGCTTGCTCGGGCCGTGGACCGACGTCTACGGCCTCGGGGCCACCCTCTTCGAGATCCTCGCCGGCAAGGCACCTTTTAAGGTGCCATCGCCGACGCTTGAGGAGGATGTTGAGATCGGCAACCTCCACCGGGACGTGAAGCCGTGGGTGCCGGCGAACGTGCGGGCGATCTGCCGCAAGGCGATGGCCGTGAAGCCGGGCGACCGCTACGCCACGGCGGCGGCGCTTGCCGACGACATCGAGCGCTTCCTCGCCGACGAGCCGGTGGCGGCCTGGCCCGATCCCTGGCGGGTGCGGCTGTGGCGATTCGTGAAGCGCCACCGGACAGCCGTGGCGGCGGCCGGCATGCTCCTGGCGACGACGACGGTGGCCTTGGCGATCGGGAACGTGCTCGTCGCCCGAGAGCGCGATGCGAAGGAGCGGGCCCGGCAGGAGGCGGTCGCCCAGCGCGATCTCGCCGAGCGCAACGCCGCGATGACGCGCGACGTGATCGCCGACTTCATTGAGACAGTCGCCGACGACAAGTGGGGGCAGATCCCCGGCACGGGGCAGCTCCGGCTCGACGCCGTGAAGAGCGTCGTCGACAAGTTTCCTAACTTACACGCGCAGCAGCCCGACAATCCTGACCTGAAGTACGACGCGGCGCTGATCTACCGGCGGTGCGCGAATCTCTACCGCGTCCTCGGAAAGCTCAACGAGGCGAAGCCGCTCTACGACCAGTCGCGGGAGATCATGAATACGCTCATCGACCAGCATCCGGAGGTGTCGCTCTATCAGCAGGGGCTGTGCCACAATCGGCTCGAGGATGCCGAGGTGATCCTCCGGGAATCGGGCCCGGAGCTGGCTCTGCCGACGCTCCGCGGGGCGGTCGCGCTCGCCGAACAGACCGCGAAGGCCTTTCCGGATTCACACGGCGTCTTGCGGACACTCGCCCAGGCGCGGATAGATCTGGCTGATGCCCTAGTCGATGCGGGGAGGGTCGACGAGGGAGTGAAAGTCTCGGCCGAATCGGTGAAGAACTTCGACGTGGTCTTGGCCCGAGACGGCGGGGATGATGACGACATTCGCTATCAGACCAGACTTCTGGCCTCGCTGGCGGCGGTCATCGCCGCCAACGCCCACTTCGAAGCCGGCCGCCCCGACCGCGAGCTGGCCGAGAAGGCCGACCGGTCGTCGGCGGAGCTGTCAGCAAAGCTCGCCGGCGATCCGAACGTCGACTACGTCCGCGCCCTGGCGCTCGATGAGCGGGCCCGCGTCCTCGGGCTCGACGCCGCGACTGCGGCGGAGGGGGAGAGGCTCGAGAGCGAAGCGATCGACAACCTCCGGGCCCTCGTCGCCGCAGCGACCTACGAAGCCAACTTCCGGCCGGCACTCGCCGACATTCTCGTCGACCGGGGAGAAAAACGCCTCGCCGCAGGGCAGGCCGCCGAGGCGGTCATGCTCGCCGACGAAGCGATTGCCGCCGTCGCCCCTCTCGATAAGCCAACCGGCGCTGTCGAGGCAAAGCGCTGCCTTGCCCAGGCCCACGCCCTCCGCGGGCGGGCCGCCAAAGCCACCGGCGACGCCGCCGCCGCCAAGACCCACTTCCAGTTGGCGAGCGAGTACTACCCAGCCGCCGTGGCCGGGGCGCCGGAAAACAAAAAACTCCGCGAAGAGGCCGCTGAGATCGGGGGCCTCCTCGCGGAGTGAAGCGAATTTACCCAGCCTATTCGCCATTCGTGTCTGAACTCAATTGCGGAGAGTTCGGCCTTACGTTGGTGAGTCAATTGCTATCTAGGCGCGGTACCAGATCAACATTGTTCAAGATGATTTCTCTGTTAGTCGTAGCGCCCGAAGGGCGGATCGTGATAGTCAGCTTTCCTGCCCCAAAGAGACGACTTCGCCGCCGTTGGTTTGCCCTCGACGTCCACGTGACCACGCAGGGTTTTTCGGTCCCGATTCGCATTGCCCAGGGCACGTTGCCGCCCTTAAAGACATCCGGAATCTCTGCATAGATGAAATCAAATCCATCAGGAACAACACTCACCAAGTCGTCGTTGTTGATTCCGGATTCTTTGAGAATGAGACTGAGCGGCTGTCCATCACTTATGGTGACACGGGGTGGAACGACAACGGGGTTGTCAGATAGCCTAGATTTCTTTCGAGTTGTTTTTGACGCCGGGCTTGGTGTGCGACCACTCATGGTTCTCGGCCTCGCCGCTTTAGCGGCCTTCTTCTTCGCCATTGCATGATCTCCTGAACGGGCATCGATCGGGTCATGGCCACCGATCCGGCCGACAATCGGCGGGGTCGTGCGCGGCCATCATAGTGGAGAGTATGG
>SIAG01000282.1 GCA_009691925.1 Planctomycetaceae bacterium | reverse complement strand
GGGCCCGAGCGTGAGCCGCGCTCCTGCTCCAGGCCGCCAGGACGACCTCCGGACCGATGCCGGCCGGATCGCCACACGTCAGGCAGACGACGGGGCAGGGGGGGGGCGGGGGAGGGGGGAAAGCGGTGAGAGGGGGGTGGTCGGTGGCAGGCAAGAGATGGCTATCGGCTGGGAGGAGGGAGGCCGAAAACGGGACGCGAAACACCGCGGCCAAAGAGGGCGAGCGGTGTGAAAACCGTCCCATCAGCCTATAGTTTCGTATCGCTTTTCGCACCCCACGCCTTCTCCGAGGAGTGTCCTGGCCGATGGAAAGAGTCTATTCCCGAGCGGCGATGTTCGCGGTGGCCCTGATGCTGGCGACGGCGCTGCTCGGACTTTGGATCGGTGACCTCCATGGCCAGACCGATCGGGGTGTGCTCCGCTGGGGAACCGTCCACCGCCTCTCGGGGGTGTTTGCGGCCCTCATGGTGGTGCTCGTCAACAGCATGGGGGTGACCTACTTCATTGGCACAGGACGGTGGTGCCGGGAGGTGGTGGAGACCTACGGATTGTCGGCAGCGCTCATCCACCGTGCGAAGGCGATCAAGCGGGCAGCGTTCCCCTTGTCGGTGATCGGGATGCTTGCCGTGGTGGGGATTGTGGCCCTCGGGGGAGCAGCCGATCCGGCCACCGGCCGCCCCGGAACGCAACTCTGGGTGACGCCCCACCTCGTCGGCGCCATGGCGCTGGCGGCCCTCATCGCCTGGTGCTTCCAGTCGCAGCTGCCGCGGATCCGCCGGCAACAGGCGCTCATCGAGGAGGTGCTGGGGGAGGTTCGTGAGATCCGCCGCGCCCGCGGTCTCGATGTCGAGGGCTGACGACGGCTGAGCCCCGGCAAGACCACCTCGAAGGGGCACGCGCTCATCGCCCCCCGGAGCCGGGGATTGCGGCCGCGACGTCGCGTGACGACGCGAGGATGCCACGCTCGGCGAAGGTGATCCCGGCCGCGACCGTGATCCCCAGCGCCAGCGACGCTGAAAGGAGGAGCCGGTCATGGCTGTGGAACTCCACCTCCGGGAGGAGGTCGGCGGCGGCGATGCAGATGAACGCCCCCGCCGCCAAGCCCAGCGAGGCCCCAAGAAACTCCCCCCGGCCGCTGCCGGTGCCGGGGAGGAAGACGAGGAACAGGACCGCGCCGAGCGGCACGAGGAGGGCGTGGGCGAGATTCACGATCCGCTGGAGGCGCGGGGACGCGTTTGCCTTGAGCATCAGCGCCGCGATCAATCCAGCATCGATCGGCTTGTGGAGCAGAATCGCGAGCAACGGGGCCAGTCCGGTCAACACCCCGCCGCGCCCCGCGGGGAGATCCATCGCGGCGGCGAGGGCGGCGCCGTCGGCCAAGCTGTGGACCGCGAGCCCGGCGAAGGCACCGTACCAACCGGCGCCCCCCGGGCCCGGCGTCGGGGTCGCGGGGGGATGATCGTGGCGAGGGGCGTGGGTGTGGCCGTCGGACGCGCCGTGATCACATCCCCCGGCGGGCCCGTGTTCCGGGTCGGCGGCATGATGGGCGTGGCCGTGGAAGGCCCGCTCGAGGAGGAACATCAGAAAGAAGCCGGCGAGAACCCAGGGGGCGGCGTCATCGACGCGCCCGCCGCAGGCCCGGGTGGCGTGGGGGAGGAGGTGGAGAAACGCCACCCCGAGGAGGATTCCCCCGGTGAACGACAGGAGCACCTGCATCCGCCGATGACCGAGCCGCAGAAACGCCACCGACGCCCCTCCGGCGTAGGCGGCCGCGGTCGTCAGCAGGAGGCCGACGACGAGCGCCCGGGCGTCGACGCCGGCGATCGGAAGAAGCGCGACCGACGGGGCGACCATGGGCAGACCGGAGCGTAGGGGACGGGGCGAAAAATCACTATCACCTCGCCGCGGCGGTTCGGCAAGGTGCCAGACGACCGGGGGGGATCGGCTTCCACCCCGTGGCGTCAGCGACGGTAATTCCACGGCGCCGGCGTCGTCGGCATCGACCGGGCGGCCTGCTCCATCTGCTGACGGACGTACTGCCTCGTCGGCAGCGACTTCTCGCTCCAGTGCGCGTCTGTCGCCGAAAGAACACCGAGGGCCACGACGAGGACGTAGCTCAACAGGTTCGACCAGGCCTCGGGGCCGTAGAACTTCATCGCCGTTCCGAAGGACGTCTTGAACTTCGGGCCGAAGTGCCCTTCCCTGACGCTCCAGATCTCGTCGAGCACCAGATGGATGAGGAAGCCGAGCACGACGGCGCTGGCCATGTAGTAGCGATGGAGCGGTTCCTCGGCACCGAAGGAGAGGAAGGCCACCTGGCCGGCCACGGCCGCGGCGGGAAGGCTGTGGAGCATGCCGCGCTGGGCGGCGTATCTCGACACCAGCCAGGCCGCGCCGTACCGCACGGCGAGATACAGCGAGGCACCGGCGAGAACGGTCGCCTCGGACGACAATCCCGCCTGCTGGAAGCGATGGATCATGAGGAGCGGCAGGACCGCAGCGGCGAAGCCGGCGCTCTCCCGCGCCGACTCTTCGTCGCCGCTGTCGAGGTCGGGCAGCACCCCGGCGAGCACGCAGAGCACGCTGGCGAGCAGGCACGTCGAGGGGGGCATGCCACCGATCTGCCACGCCGCGACGGCATATGCCGCCCCGGCAACGGCCGATCCAGTGATGTGCACGCGCAGTCCGGGCACCGCATCCCTCCCTGGCGATTCAACGAGCCAATAATCCCGCCCGCGCTTCGGGGGCGCAGCGACATCCGCGTTCCTCGGGCTTCCTTGCCTCCGGGACATCGATCCATGTCAGTTGTCGGCAGGGCCGTCGCCGCACCGTCAACACCACGCCGCGGCGCGGCGAGCGCTGCCGGAGCGGCAAGGTCGGTCGGCAACGGCAGGTTCGGTAGACGAGGCCCTTTCCGCACAACCGGCGAAGCCGGGAAAGCGACGTCAACGGGGAAAACCAAGGCACAGAACACCCAATCCTCCAAGAGCCCCCAAGAGCCGTAATCAACGCAAGCAATGCAAATCGCATCATCCACCCTGCTTCCGCCGGACAGTGCCCCAGCTGCCCGTCAAAAAAAACCGGCAGCTCCCCCCTGCCCCCGTCGCGGCCGCGGGTGGCGCGATTCCCGCGGCAAATGCCCTTCGACACCGGCCCCGGCATCCCTACACTCCCACCCCCGCCGGGCTGGCCCAAAACACGCCCGGCCGAGTGATCGCCCCCACCGCTGACGAGGAGACCGGACGTGGCCGTCGAGGGATACGACCTGGTGATGATCGGCCTCCTCGCCGTCACCGCCCTGCTCGGCTACTTCAAGGGGATGGTCTGGCAGCTGGCGTGGATCGCCGGGATCGTCGCCAGTTCGTTCGTGGCCCTGCGGTTCGCCCCGCAGTTCGCCCACCTCTTCGGACAACAGGAACCGTGGAACCGGTTCCTCGCCATGCTCGCGCTGTACGTCGGCACGTCGCTGGCGGTGTGGATTCTCTTCCGGCTCGTGTCGGGATTTATCAACGCCATCCATCTCTCCGCCTTCGACCACCAGCTCGGACTGCTCCTGGGCCTAGCGAAGGGGGCGTTACTGTGCATCGTTGTGACCTTCTTCGCGGTCACACTTGCCCCCGACTACCGCCATCAGATTGTCGCCAGCCGGAGCGGCCGCTTCGTGGCCGAGCTCATCGTCCGCGCCGACACCTATCTCCCCAAGGAGATCCACGACACCGTCGCGCCGTTCGTTGACCAGTTCGAGCGTCAGTTCGCCCAGCCTGGCGTGGGGCAAAACGGCGGACCTGACGCGGCGTTCGGCTTGGCGGAGGGGCAGGTCTTAGCCCCCGGCAGCGGACAGTCCGGCGGACAGCTCGCCGGCGGCGGCCTGTCGCTGAAGACGCTCATGGACGGAGTCAGCTCGGCCGCGGCCTGGGCCGGAGCGGAGCAGGGGAGTGGCGCGGTGCATCAGGCCGGGGGCGCCCTGCCACCGGGGAGCGCTTGGTTCGCCCCTCCGGCAGGCCAGATGCCGGCCCCGGTCGTCGCGCTCCCGGGAGGGTTCCAACCGATCGCCCCGGCCCCCATTCAAGAGGCTCCCCGACCGACCGGAAGCCGCTACGGGAACCCCGCTCCCACTGACTATCCTGTCGGCGCCCAGTCACCACTGCCGCTCCGCTAACCAGCCGAGCGGGGGAACAACACGTGGATCGCCAACTGTGGCAACGGACCCCAACGAACCTTAGACCCCGGCGATAGACCCCGACGATCTTCACGGTTGTCGCGCGGCCCCCGAGAGGAGCAGGGGGCAGCATGGCGGCACCAGGCCGCGGCAGGAAAAAGGGCGTTTTCCCCGGGAAAAAACGACCCTTTATCGGACATAAGAGACATTATCGGACGTTGGGGAGAGGAGTGAACGGGGCCGCGTTTCAGGCGGAAACTGGTTTCTCTTCGAGAAACCTCCCCATCGCCCGGAACTTCGAGTAGCGGGAATCGACGAGCACCGGGGTCGGCTGCGTGAGCAGTTCCTTGAGCGACCGGACGAGAAAGTTCTTCACCCGACTGGCCATCTGGCGCGGATCGCGGTGGGCACCGCCGGGCGGCTCCTCGATGACTCCGTCGATGACTCCGAGCGACCGCAGATCGTGCGACCGCATCTTCAGGGCCCGGGCCGCCTCGGCCTTATGCTCGGCGCCTTTCCAGAGGATCCCGGCGCAGCCCTCCGGGCTGATGACGCTGTAGTAGGCATGCTCGAGGACGGCCACCCGGTCGCCGACGCCAATCCCAAGCGCCCCCCCAGAGCCTCCCTCGCCGATGACCACGCAGACGATCGGGACCGGGAGGGTCGCCATGAGGAACATGCTCTCGGCGATCACCTGGGCCTGGCCGCGTTCCTCGGCGCCGACGCCGGGATAAGCGCCGGGGGTGTCGATGAGGCAGATCACCGGCAAGCCGTACTTCGCCGCCAGCCGCATCTTGCCCATCGCTTTGCGGTAGCCCTCGGGATGAGCGCAGCCGAAGTGGCACGCCTGACGCTCGGCGAGCGTTTTTCCTTTTTGGTGGCCGACGACGAGCACCTTGTGGCGGTCGAGCTTCGCAAACCCGGTCAGCATTGCCGGGTCGTCACCGAAGGCCCGGTCGCCGTGGAGCTCGACGAACTCGTCGAAGACGAGCGAGACGTAGTCGCTCGTCTTCGGCCGGTCGGGGTGGCGGGCGACCTCGACGGTCTGCCAGGGATCGAGGCCGCCGAAGACCCGCTTCTGGATCTCGACAAGCTCACGCTTCAGCCGTCGGAGCTCCTCCTGCTGGAGGGCGCCGAGCGGCGCGGCCTCCAGAGCGGCGATCCGGTCCTCGATCTCGTAGATCGGCTTCTCGAGGGGAAGCCGGTGCAGGCCGCGGGACATGGGGCGCTCCGGGCGCGGAGGTGGGAGCAAGGGGGCGGAGGTGGGACCAAAAAGGCACTCTCCGAAAGCTTCCCATGGCCGCGCGGCAGGAGTCAATTCGAGTTGACGTTGGCCAGCAGCGCGGCGGGGCCCAAAAGGCGGCGGCTCACGCGGCGCCCGGATCCCGCTC
>SIAG01000281.1 GCA_009691925.1 Planctomycetaceae bacterium | reverse complement strand
ACTACCAGGAATGGGCCTACGACCCGGAGACGAAGAAGCTCGTCGTCGTCGATTTCCCCCTCAAGAAGGAGCAGCGGCAGCAGGAGACGACCGGGGCTTCGGGGCTGTGATCGCGCTGGCCTATCCCAAAAAACAAACGGCGGTAGCCTTCGCGAGGAGGGCCACCGCCGCTGCTGGTCTCTGTGCGATGCGTCGTCAGACGCGGGCGATCTCAAAACCCTTCCGCGGCGTCCGGGCGGCGAACTTGGCGGCCTGTTCGTCGCCGACAATTTTTTCCACAGCCGGATCCCACGTGATCTTTCGGCCGAGGCGGCCGGCGATGCTCGCCAGATGGCAGGTGTTCATCGCCATGATGTGGCTGTAGACGTCGGAGACAGGCAGGCCCCCTTCACGGATGCAGCGGTAGAAGTTCTGCTTGTGCCCCTCGAAGGGCTTCCCCTTGTAGAGCTTCTGAACGTCGGCATCGGTGAACTGGTCCTTGTCCCAGTTTTCCTCGATCGGCTTGCCGGTGCACTTCTCGCGGTTGACGAACATCCGCCCCTTCTCCCCCTCGAAAAGAATGCCGTTGTCGGAGCGGCTGTCGATCACCATCTCGACGCCCGAGGGGAACTTGCAGACCACGGCGAAGTCGTGGGCCGTGTTGTAGGAATCGTCGACGGTCGCGTAGCCGTCCTTGTAGGGGACCGGGTGCTTGACGTCGGTGCCGTCGATGCTGGTCGGCCCCTTCCCCTTCGAGTCTTCCTGGAGGGCCCACTGGGCAATGTCGACATGGTGCGCGCCCCAGTCAGTGAACTTGCCGCCGGAATACTCATACCACCAGCGGAACTCATAGTGGCAGCGCTTCTCGCGGAAGGGAACCGCCGTCGCCTGCCCCTGCCACATCTCCCAGTCGAGCTCCTTCGGCACCTCGGCGACCGGGAACGGCCCGCCGGTCGGGGCGCCGTTGATGCCGACGGTGACCTTCTTGATCGGCCCGAGGAGCCCCTTGTGGACCATGTTCACGGCCCGAAGAAACTGATCCTTCTGGCTCCGCTGCTGGGTGCCGATGAAGAATACCTGCTTGGGGAACTTCTCGGCGGCGTTGCGGCAGAGCTGGTTTTCTTCGAGCGTCAGCGACAGCGGCTTCTGGCAGAAGACGTGCTTGCCGGCCTGGAGGGCCTCGATAGCGATCTTCACATGCCAGTGATCGGTGGTGACGATGCTGACGACGTCGATATCGTTGCGGTCGAGCACTTTCCGGTAGTCGCGGTAGGCATCGGCCTTCCCCTTGCCGATGTTGCCATCTTCGCGGGCCCGCTCGGCGTGGCGGTTGTCGACGTCGCAGACGGCGAGGATGTCGCCGAAGCCGGCATGCTGTTGGGCGTCGCCGGTGCCCATGGAGCCTGTCCCAATGCAGCCGATCCGCGGCCGGTCGTTGGCGGCCGCGTTGGCAAGCGCCTTCGAGGTCGAGGCGAAAGCGGGCACAAAACCCCCGGCGAGGGCTGCGGCGCCTACGCCAGACGAACCGAGAAACTGACGGCGCGAGGCGCCTACTTGGCCAGACATGGAAACGAGTCTCCCCTGGAGCTATTGAAAAAATGAGGAAAAAAACGGTGCTTCCCCAGCGAACGAAGTCTACCGCCGAGCCCGACAGCCCGCCAATTCCAGTCCCGCTCCCGTTTGGGCCACGATTCCAACGATGGTCGCCCGTCCCGCGAGGGTCGCCCACCTCGCGAGGGACGCGCTGACGGCCCGACTAGCGCCCCTTTATGATGCGGAGCCCATTGGAGGCGTCCAGGGAATGAGGAGCCAGTGATGCCCGGCTCGATCAAGACGCCCGCGACCGGCAGCGGAACGAAGGCGGCGGAGGCCGTAATCGCGATGGAACCAGGGAAGGCAATCCGAGCGATCCGGGGGCACCTGCCCGATGGCACGGCCGACTACGTGGCCGAGCTGCTCCGGGGGCACCTGCCCGATGGCACGGCCGACTATGTGGCCGAGTTGCTCCAGGGCGAGCACTTCGTCGGCGCGGCAGTCGAGGTGCGTTCGGTGCGGGCGCGGCGCTCCAAGCTCGGTGACCATCGGGCGCCGGTCCGGGGCCGCACGATCCACCGGATCACCGTCAACAACGATCTCAATCCGTATGCCTTCCTGACGACGCTCCTCCACGAGATCGCCCATGCGGTCACCTGGGAGAAGCATGTTCGCCCGCGAAAGCCGTTCTCGCGTCGCGTCCGTCCCCATGGGGCCCAATGGAAGAGCGAGTTTGGCCAGATCCTCGCGCCGGTCGTGGAGCGGGGGGCGCTCCCGGAGGATGTCTCTGGGGCGCTGGCCCGCTATCTCCAGGATCCGGCGGCGGCCACCTGCAGCGATCGGGGGTTGCTCGTGGCCTTGGCCCGCTACGACGCCCCCGATCCGGCCCGGAAGCTCGTCGAAGAGGTGGCCGTCGGGGCCGCCTTTCGCGTCGAGGGGGGAAGAATGTTTTTAAAGGGGCCGAAGCTTCGCAGTCGCTTCCGCTGCTACGACGCCAAGACCGGCGTCGAATACCGCATCCACCCACTCTGCCGGGTAACGCTCTGCGGGGATTAAAGGTGCCAGCCACCAAATCTGGGTAAGACTCCAGCTTCTCCAATTTTGGTGGCTGGCACCTTTTGCCTTTTGCTCAGCGATTATGATCAGCAGCATGATGCCACACACCATTTGCCTCCGATCGTCGTCTGTCGCCGCAGCCTGGCTGGCGGTGGGGCTTTTGCTCGTCGGTTCGACTGGCCCGCGGGCCGACGCGCCGGCTGGTGCTCCCGGCACGCCGCGCGACTGGCCCGGCCTGCGGGGCGAGGGCGCGGCGGGGCAGGGGGGAGCACGACGGTTTCCCAAGAGTTGGGCGGCTACCGACTGGGCCTGGTCGGTCGATCTCCCCGGCACGGGCCATGCGTCGCCGGTCGTCTGGCGGGGACAGGTCTATGCCGCATCGGCGCTGGTCGATCCTGCCGATGCCACGCTATGCGTGCGGACGCTCTCCTGCCACGAAGCCGCCACCGGCAAGCTTCTCTGGCAGCAGAAAATCCTCGGGCCGGTTGAGGCGTTCAACGCCCAAAACAGCCTCGCCTCGTCGACGCCGGTCGCCGACGCCGCCGGCGTCATCTGGCTGTGGGGGACGCGCGACAACCTCTGCGCCGAGGCCTTCTCGCACTCCGGCGAGCAGCGTTGGCACGCCGATCTCGGCGCCTTCAACACCGAACATGGCTTCGCCGGCTCGCCCGCCCTGTGGCGCGATCTCCTCGTCGTGCCGATGGAGCAGGATGGTCCGAGCAAAATCGTGGCCCTCGACACGGCCACCGGGAAGACACGCTGGACGCTCGAGCGTGAGAAAGCGCGGACGGCCTACTCGCCGCCGCTGGTCCTCGAGGGGAAGGAGGGCACGCCCCAGCCGCCGCAGATCGTCCTCGGGAGCATGGCCCATGGGCTGACGGGGATCGATCCCGCCACTGGCCGCGTCCTGTGGGAGCGAAAGTGCCTGCCGAAGCGGTCGGTCTCCTGCCCGGTTGTCGTCGCGCAGGCGCCCGGGGGAGAGGGTGAGCGAATCATCGTCGGCACCTGCGGCGATGGCGGGGGCGACAACACGCTCGTCGCCGTCCGTGCCCCGGCGGTGGGCAGCGTCGGGGGGGAGACGATCGAGCCGGAAGTGGTCTACCAGCTCGATCGGAGTGCCGCACCGTATGTCCCCTCGCCGCTGGCGGTGGGGGAGAAGCTTTATCTGTGGGGCGACCGAGGCGTCGTCACATGTGTCAACGCGGCGACCGGGGAGGTGATGTACCGCGGCCGAGTTGGGGGGACGTTTTCCGGTTCTCCCGTGGCCGTTGGCGGAGCGATTTTGAATGTCTCGGCTGACGGCGAGGTGGTCGTCATCGCCGCCAGCGATGCGTTCGAAATCCTCGGCCGGACAGCCCTCGGTGAGGAGGTGCGGTCGTCGCCGGCAGTGGCCGACGGCCGGCTCTTCATCCGCTCGGCTGGCCGGCTGTTTTGTCTGGCGGGCTTGCCGGAGTGACAGCAGCCCGGCGTGCCGACGGCGCCAATTCGGTGCAGTGGCCGCAGCCAGTTTCTATGATGAGGGAGTACCGCCCTCGTCGGCAGCAGAATCTTTGCCCCGTTGCCCCCCTGCTGGAGAATCGTTTGATGGCGAATCGTTCCCGGTTTTTCTGGCGGCACTTCACTTTGCCCAACGCCGCAGTCCTCCTCGGGTGCGGCTTCGCTGCGACCGGCAGCCTGTCGGCCGAGGGGCAGGAGTTGGTGCTGAAGCAGGTTGCGCCAGGCGTGACCACGGCTGCCGACGACTCGGGGCTGTGGGGCGCTCTCGACGCGGCGACGCGCGGCTATGTCGAGGCAGCGAACGCCCGCCGGCTCGAGGTCCTCGCTGACCAGTGGACGGAAGGAGCCGAGCTTTCCGAGGGGGGAGGGCTGATCGTGGGGCGCGAGGCGATCGTCGCCTCGATCGGCGGTTGGCTCGAGGCAAACCCCGAGGCCCGGCTTGCCATCCGCCTCACCGGCGTCAAGGCGCTGGGGACGAGCGCGGCGCGGGTTCGTGGCGTGATGAGCTTTACGAGCAAGCCCGGCGCCAAGCCGATCGAGACCCGGTTCGAGAGTCTGCGAGTTCTCGAAGGAGCCACGTGGCGGCTGGCGGAATCGACCATCGAGCCGAGCCAGGTCGATGCCCTTGAGTCACTAGGGTGGATGGTGGGCACCTGGAGAGCGACCGACCCCGACAGCGGCGCCACGATCGATGCCAGCTACCAGCGCGTGGCCGGCGGCCACGTGATCCTCGGCGGGATCCGCCATCGGGCGCCGCCCCGCGACGGCCTCCCCGCCACCGAGATCGACGTTGTCGAGCTTGTCCATCCCGACAAGGCGACCGGGAGTGTCCGCTCGTGGGTCTTCGATTCCACCGGCGCTCGGGCCGAGGGGGTTTTTGAGACCGACGGCACGTCGTTCAACCGCCGCTTTGTCGGCACGACGGCCGATGGCGCTGCAGGTGACGTGGCCAGGTGGGTGCAGGTGATCGTTCCCACCGGCGACTCCACCTGCACGATGCAGTCGATCGAGCGCTCCCTCGACGGTGCGCCCCTCCCCGACAAGGCACCGCTTCACTTCAAACGACAGAAATAGTCGACGCCGGTATCGGACCGACGTCGGCACCGTCCCGACGACCGGCGCCTGTCCATCTTCTCCGCCCCGTTCATCTCTTGAGAACCCTCCCGATGAAGCGTCATCACTCCGCGTCGCGGCCGATCGGCTGCCGTGACCTTTTCGATGCGTGCACCCGCGGCATCCTTGTATTCGGCCTTCTCGTCGCCGGTACGCTTCCCCCGTTGGTCGCCTTCGGCCACGGGGGCGGCGGCGGCCACGGCGGTGGCGGTGGCGGTGGCGGTGGCGCTCGGATGGGGGGCGGTGGCGGGGGTGCCCATTTCGGCGGTTACGACGGTGGTGGTGGTCGCCCCGGCGGCTTTGACGGCGGCGGAGCGCGCGGCGGCCTCGATGGCGGCGGAGCGCGTGAGGGGGGACTGCGTGACGGTGGCTTCGCCGATGGTGGAGCCCAGGATGGAGGCTTTCGCG
>SIAG01000280.1 GCA_009691925.1 Planctomycetaceae bacterium | reverse complement strand
CGGGACCCCGGCGCCGCCGGGGAAGCGGTGCGAATTGTCACGGCCCGGGGCGTCACCTAAATTGCGTAAACCTTCCGGGAGACAATGGATGGCCGTACCGACGATCCCCCCTCCGCCGTTTGATCCTGCGCTCGACACGATCGACCAGCTCCGCGCCGTCGGCCGGGAGTTCCACCGGCGCGGATGGTCGCTGGGGACGAGCAGCAACTACAGCGTCGTCGCCGGCCGTGCCCCGCTCGAACTGACGATCACCGTCAGCGGCAAAGACAAGTCGGTCCTCGAACGCGACGACTTCGTCCGCGTCGATGCCGCGGGAGTACCGTGCGACGGCTCGGAGAGGAAGTCCTCCGCCGAGACCCTCCTCCACTGCCTTGTCGCCGAACTGGTCCCCTCCGTCGGCGCCGTGCTCCATACCCATTCGGTCTGGTCGACGATCCTCTCCCGCGCCGATTGTGCGCGCGGCGCCGTGCGGATCGAGGGCTACGAGATGCTCAAGGGCCTCGATGGCATCGTCACCCACGACACCTGCGAAGAGGTGCCGATCTTCGCCAATGCCCAGACGATGCCGGAGCTCGCCGCGCGGATCCGGGCCCGGTTGGTGGCCGCCGACTGGAGCGATCCGAAACGTCCGCCGTTTCACGGATTCCTTCTCTCCGCTCACGGCCTTTACACGTGGGGCCGCGACCTCGCCGAGGCCCGGCGCCAGATCGAGATCCACGAGTTCCTCTTCGAGGTCGTCGCCCGCACCCGCTCCTTCCCCGCCGGCGCGGTCGCGACGGCGTTGACCGACCAACCGCAGTCGGGCCAGGGGGACCCAGTCCGCCCCGCCCCGTCGATCGACCGTTCGCAGCAGACCGCCCAACGGCACCAGCAATGACCCCAGGGGAGTGATCCGGGTGGGCCTCGCCGGCTCCTCCCCCTCCCCCTCCACCACTCCCTCCACCGGCTTGAGTTCCCCGCAGCGATCCCGGAGATTCAATTCATGGCAATCGTCACCGTTCCCGCCACCGCCCGACGCATCACCGGCTTGGACGACGTGAAGACGTTCCTCGCCGGCTTCGGCATCGACCACGAGATCTGGCCCCTCGAAGACCGGGTCGATCCCGCGGCACCGGCCGAGGCGATCCTCGCCGCGTACGCCCCCGAGATCGAGGTCCTTAAACACAAGGGGGGATTCGTGACGGCCGACGTCATCGACGTCCGGCCGGAGACGCCGAACCTCGACACGATGCTCGCGAAGTTCGCCAAGGAACACACGCACTCCGAGGACGAGGTCCGCTTCATTCTTCAGGGCCGCGGGGTGTTCCACGTCCATGCCCCGGCGGCTGACGGCAGCGACACGGTGTTCGCGATCGAGGTCGGGGCGGGCGACCTGATCAGCGTGCCGGTCGACACGCGCCATTGGTTCGATCTCTGCGACGACCGGCGCATCCGGGCGATCCGACTCTTCCAGGACATGAGCGGCTGGACCCCGCATTACGTCGAAGAGGGCGTTCACGGGGCCTATGAACCGCTCTGCCTCGGACCGGCGTGGGTGTCCGGCAGTCGAGGGGGCGCGACGTGATCCTGTTCGACGGCCGCGGGATCGTCCTCGATGTCGAGGGGACGACCTCATCGATCTCGTTCGTGGTCGACGTCCTGTTCACGTACGCGCGTGACCGGGCCGGTGACTTCCTCGCCGCTCACCGCGACGACGACGCGATCCGCCCCCTCTCCCTGGCGATCCTGGCCGAGGCCGGCGATCCCTGGACGGGCGGGGACGATCCGGCGTCGTTCGTTCCACGCTGCACCGCCGCGGTTGTCGAATTGATCCGTCGGGACGCGAAGTTCAGCCCGCTGAAAAATCTTCAGGGGCAGATCTGGCGGCGCGGCTTCGAGGATCGGAGCCTCGTGGCCGATGTCTTCGACGACGTGCCGCCGGCCCTCGAGCTGTGGAGCGGATCGGGGCTCGACGTGAGGATCTACTCGTCGGGGTCGGTCGAGGCGCAGAAGCTGTTCTTCGGCCACACGGCTCACGGCGACCTCACCGGCCACTTCTGCGGCCATTACGACACGGCCATCGGTCCGAAGCGCGAGGCCTCCAGCTATGCGGCGATCGCAGCCGACATGGGGCTCCCGCCGCGGCAGATCCTGTTCGTCAGCGACGTCGGTCAGGAGCTCGATGCCGCCCGCCAGGCCGGCCTGCAGACGGCCCTCGCCGACCGCCCCGGAAACCCCCCCGCCTCGAGCGTCTTCGACCACCCGGTGGTGACGACCTTTGCCCAGATCGTCACCTAACGTGGATGGCCGACCGATGCCCGAGCAGAAGCTCCCCCCTGCCGCCATGCCGCAAGCCCGCTGCGCGGTCAGTTCCTCGACGCATCCAGAGCTCGAAACAGCGCTCCGCGAGGCCGTCACGCGGGCCCAGGCTGGGCTGGCGGGCGAGGGAGGCGAGGCGGGCGCGACGCTCGCGGTCGTGTTTGTCTCGGCGGCCTACGGGGAGGCGATCAGGCCGGCCCTCGACAGCCTGGCCGACACCCTCGGCATCGATGGAGTGATCGCGACGACGGCGGAAGGAGTTTTGGCCGGCGACACCGAACATGAGTCGGGGCCGGCGGTGGCCGTCTGGCTGGCGCGGCTGCCGGGGGCGGTCGTGGAGATCTTCGCCCTGGAATACGTCGGCAACCCCGACGGCGGAAGTTTCATCGGCTGGCCGGCGGAGCTCGAAGGGGGGTGGCCGGAGGGAGCCGGGATGCTCCTTCTGGCCGATCCGTTTTCGTTCCCCGTCGACAGCTTCATCTCGAGGATGGAGCAGGATCATCCCGGCGTGCCGATCATCGGTGGCATGGCCAGCGGCGGCCTGGTGCCGGGCAGCAATACGCTCGTCGCGGGGCGCCATCTCTCCGATTGCGGGGCCGTCGGGGTGGTCGTCGGCGGCTGCGCCCGGCTCCGGCCGGTGGTCTCCCAGGGCTGCCGTCCGATCGGGCGGCCGATGGTGATCACGCGTGCCGAGGAGAACGTGATCGTCGAGCTGGGGGGGCGGCCCGCCCTCGAACGGCTCCGCGAGGTGTATGGCGAATTGAGCGAGGCCGACCGCCAGCTCGTCCGCTCCTCGCTCCACGTCGGTCGCGTCGCGAGCGAATATCAGGATCGTTTCCAGCGGGGCGACTTCCTCGTCCGGAATGTCGTCGGCGCCGATCCGGAATCGGGCATGATCGCCGTCGGCGACCTCGTCCGGACCGGCCAGACGGTGCAATTCCATGTCCGCGACGCCGACACCGCTCACGAGGATCTCCTCCACCTCCTCACGCTCGGGCCGAGTCAGGCGCCCCCTGCGGGGGCGCTCGTGTTCACCTGCAACGGCCGTGGTACGCGGCTCTTCCCTGCGGCCCATCACGACGCCCGTTGCCTCCAGGACGCGCTCGGGCCGGTCCCGACCGCCGGGTTCTTCGCCCAGGGGGAGATCGGACCGATCGGGAAGCGCAATTTCCTCCACGGATTCACCGCCAGCATCGCCCTGATCGAGGGGGCCTGACGGCCGGTCCTGGCCCGCGGCCCGCGGCCTAGCCCGTCACCCCGGCCCCCCTGGGGGGGATCGGTCTTGACTGCCGCCGCCCGCGGCTCCTACCGTCCGATGCCGTCACTCCCAGGAGCCCGCGCCATGCGCCGATCGACGCTCCCGTTGTTGCTCGTTCCCGCCGCGATGATGGTGGCGGGCTGCGCCCACACGAAGGACCAGTACTCCTACGCCTATCCGACCGCTTCGCCGGTCTACACCCAGCCGGCCGGCTACGCCACGCCGGCGATCAATTCTGCCGCCGGACAGGCCGTCATGCCGGCGGCGGTGGCCACGCTCCCCCCCGGCGCCGTCGTGGCGGGGACGATCCCCGCAGGAGCGCTGCCACCGGGAAGCCTGCCGGCCGGCGCGACGCTGATACCAGGCAGCGTGACATCGCTCCCTCCCGGCGCGGTCCTGATCAGCGATACGGTGGCCCACGCCGGCGCGTTCTCCGAGGGGCCGTGCCCGCCGATCTCGATGCATGGAGTGGCTGCCGACGGCACGCTCCTGCCGTACGCGGGGGAGAGCCAGACGATTCCCTGCCCGCAGGAGCTCGTCTCCGAGGTCGGCCCTGGATCGTTTGTGCGCTGATCCCGCCCGGCCGTTCAGCCGAGGACCCCGCCGATCGGCCGGGCAGCTCCGAGAACGCCCGTCAGCCGCTCGTCACGGCCGTCGTGCGGGAAAACGAGGCGCTCGTGGTCGAGTCCGAAAGCGGCGAGGATCGTGGCGTGGAGATCGCGGACGTGCTGCCTATCCTCGACGGCGCGGAGGCCGATCTCGTCGGTGGCGCCGATCACCCGGCCCCCCTGCACTCCGCCACCGGCCAGCCAGACGGTGAAGCCGTAGGGATTGTGGTTCCTGCCGCCATCCCCCTGCTCCATCGGGGTCCGGCCGAACTCGCCCCCCCAGACCACGAGGGTCTCGTCGAGGAGACCGCGGCGGGAGAGGTCGGCGAGGAGCGCGGCGGTCGGCCCGTCAGTCTGCCGTGAGTTGCGCTCGTGGAACTCGTGGCTCTTGTCGTGGCCATCCCAGCCGTATTTATCGACGGCGTTGTAGAGCTGGACAACGCGCACGCCGCGCTCGACGAGCCTCCGCGCGAGCAGGCACATCCGTCCGTAGGAGGCGGTGGGGCGATGAGGGTCATCGACTCCGTACAACGCGAGCGTCTCGGCCGACTCTTCAGTGAGGTCGCCGACATCGGCAGCTTCCGCCTGCATCCGGTAGGCCAGCTCGTAGGTCGCGATCCTCCCCTCGAGATCGGCCTGCCCGGGCCGGGCCGCGAGATGGCCGCGGTTGAAAGCCTGGGTGAGATCGAGCGTCGAGCGCTGCACCGGCGCGAAGCCGGGGGGAGGCTCGAGATTGGCAAGCGCCGGGCCGTCGTGACGGAAGCGTGTCCCCTGAAACGCCGCCGGTAGAAACGCATTCGACCAGTTCGCGCTCCCGCCGAGCCCCCCCACCTCGAAGAGCATGACATAGCCGGGGAGGTTGGCGTTCTCGCTTCCCAGGCCGTACGTCAGCCAGCTTCCCAAGCTCGGCTTCCCTCCGAGGATCGATCCGGTGTTCATCTGGTAGGTGGCAGGGGCGTGATTCGACGAGTCGCCGTGCATCGAACGCACGACACACAATCGGTCGGCATGCTCCGCCGTGGCCGGCATCCGGTCGGAGACCCACAGGCCGCACTCACCGTATTGCCGCCACGACCAGGGGGGGCAGAGAAGCGAATCCTTGCAGTGGTTGATGACACCCCCGACCTGGTCGGAGATCCCCTTGATCGAGTCAGGAACCGGCTGCCCGGCGAGCGTCTCGAGGAGCGGCTTGTGGTCGAACAGATCGACCTGACTCGGGCCGCCGTACTGGTAAAGGACGATGAGGTTTTTCGCCTTCCCCAATCGGTGCGGTGGCCGGGGGGCGAGCGGCCGGAGGGGATCGATCGACGGCAACGCTGGCGACTCCCCGGTTGCCCGCTCGCCGGCCGCAAGGAGCGCCGCCGCGATGCCACCGATCCCGAGGGCCGAGCGGCAGAGAATCTCCCGCCGCGACGATGGGGCAGGG
>SIAG01000279.1 GCA_009691925.1 Planctomycetaceae bacterium | reverse complement strand
CGTGTCGAGACGGCTGATTCCCAGGAACGACGGCACGTCGATCGGGGCCGTCGACCAGTCGGTCGTCCAAGGCTTCGCGCGGGCGTCGGCTAGGGGTACGAGCGTTGCCAGCTGCCGTCGCTTGAAGTTTTCCACATCCCGCGTCTGGGCGGCGCGATTGTCCCGCGCGAATCTCTCCCGGCTGGCAGGATTGATGAGCTTCTCCACGACTCCGGCAGCCCGCGACGCGTCGAGAACGTGGACAATATTGCCGGAGTATTTCGGCGCGATCTTGACCGCCGTGTGTCGGGCGGAGGTCGTAGCGCCACCGATGAGGATCGGCACGGTGAGCCCCTCGCGCTCGAACTCCTCGGCCACGTGGACCATCTCCTCGAGGCTAGGCGTGATCAGACCGGAGAGGCCGACGATATCGACCTTCTCCGCCCGGGCCGTCTCCAGGATCTTCGCCGCCGAGATCATCACCCCGAGGTCGAGCACCTCGTAGCCGTTGCAGCCGAGGACCACGCCGACGATGTTCTTGCCGATGTCGTGAACGTCGCCGCGCACCGTGGCCATCAGCACCCGGCCGCGGGAGGTCTGTTCCTGCCCCTGCTTCTCCGCCTCCATGAACGGCTTGAGGTATTCGACCGCCCGCTTCATCACCCGCGCGCTCTTCACGACCTGCGGGAGGAACATCTTCCCCTGGCCGAACAGATCGCCGACGACCTGCATGCCGCTCATCAGCGGCCCCTCGATGATCTCGAGGCTCGCCGCATACTTTCCCCGTGCCTCCTCGACGTCGGCCTCGACGTGGTCGGCGATTCCCTTCAAGAGCGCGTGCTGGAGCCGCGCCTCGACATCGAGGTCGCGCCACGAATCGGCCTTCGCGACGTCGACGGGGTCACGGTGTTTGACCTGCTCGGCAACTTCGATGAGCCGGTCGGTGGCGTCTGGACGGCGGTCGAAGAGGACATCCTCGATCCGCTCGAGGAGCTGTGGATCGATCTCCTGGTAGACGGCGAGTTGGCCGGCGTTGACGATTCCCATCTCCATGCCGGCGCGGATCGCATGGTAGAGGAAGGCGGCGTGCATCGCCTCGCGGACGGCATCGTTGCCACGGAACGAGAAGGAGATGTTGCTCACCCCTCCTGACACCTTCACCAGCGGCATCGCCTCCTTGATCCGCCGGGTCGCCTCGATGAAGTTGATGGCGTAGCGGTTGTGCTCCTCGATGCCGGTCGCGACGGTGAGGATGTTGGGGTCGAAGATGATGTCCTGCGGCGCGAATCCGGCCTGCTCGGTGAGGAGCCGATAGGCGCGCTGGCAGATCGCCACCTTGCGGTCGGCATCGGCCGCCTGCCCCTCCTCATCGAAGGCCATGACGACGACAGCGGCACCGTAGCGACGGACCGTCCTCGCCTTGCGGAGGAAATCCTCTTCCCCCTCCTTGAGGCTGATGGAGTTAACGATCCCCTTCCCCTGGACGCACTTGAGGCCGGCCTCGAGCACCCGCCAGTCGGAGCTATCGATCATCACCGGGACACGGGCGACCTCCGGCTCGCTCGAGAGGAGCGTGAGGAACTTCGTCATCACCGTCGGGCCGTCGAGCATCCCCTCGTCGACGTTGATGTCGATGATGTTAGCGCCGTTCTCGACCTGCTGGCGGGCGACGCTGACGGCCTCCTCGTAGCGCTCCTCGCGGATCAGCCTGGCAAAGGCCTTCGAGCCGGTGACGTTCGTCCGTTCGCCGATGATCGTGAAGCTGCTCTCGGGGCGGATCTCGAGCATCTCAAGCCCCGAGTAGCGGGAGCGATCCGAGTCTGCCGGGGGAACCCGCGGCGGGTGTTTGGCGACCGCCTCGGCGATCGCCTTGATGTGGGCCGGCGTCGTCCCACAGCAGCCGCCGATGATGTTGAGCCATCCCTCCCGGGCGAAATCGCCGAGCACCCGGGCCATCGAGGCGGGGGTCTCGTCAAAGCCGCCGAGGGCGTTGGGGAGCCCGGCGTTGGGGTAGCAGCTGACCGGGATCGGAGCGATCCGGCAGAGATCGGCCAGGTGCGTGCGGAGCTTCTCGGCGCCGAGAGCGCAATTGATCCCAACGCTGACCAGATCGGCGTGGCAGAGGCTCTTCCAGCAGGCTTCGACTGTCTGGGCGGAGAGCGTTCGCCCCCCTTCGAAAACGGTGAACGACGCCATCACCGGCAGGCGGATCCCAGTCGAACGGAAGGTCTCCTCGATGGCGAACAGGCAGGCTTTCAGAACGAGGGTGTCGAAGGCCGTCTCGGCGAGGATGACGTCGACGTCTCCCTCGAGGAGCGCCTCGACCTGCGCGCGGTAGTTGGCCACCATCTGGTCGAAGGTGACGTCGCGGTGGCCGGGGTCGTTGACGTTGCCGGCGATCGAAAGCTGTTTGTTCGTCGGTCCGATCGAGCCGGCCACGAATCGGGGACGGTCGGGCGTCTTGGCAGTGGCGGCGTCGGCGGCGTCGCGCGCGAGTTTGGCCGCGGCGAGGTTCAGCTCGCGGACCCGGTCTTCGAGGCCGAAGTCGGCCAGGGCCAAGGCGGTGGCGCCGAAGGTGTTGGTCTCGACGATGTCGGCCCCGGCCTCCAGATAGGCCGCGTGGATCCCCCGGATCGCGTCCCCCTGCGTGAGGACGAGGATGTCGATGCAGTTCTTCAGATCCTTCGGGTGGTCGCGGAAAGCCTCACCCCGGAAGCCGTTCTCGTCGAGCCCGAGGGCGTGGACCATGGTTCCCATGGCGCCGTCGAGGACGGCAATGCGGGTGGCGAGGAGCTCGCTGAAGGCCTTTTGGCGGACGTCACGGGGAAGCGTGGTCATGGTGGGACCGGCGAACGGGAGCCGCCGGGGCTGTGTTTCAGGGAGTGGGTGCGTGGACGGGACGAGCCATGATAGGCGACTGGGGGGGGGCGGGCATACTGCGACACTCTGAGCGGCGGCGGGAAACAATTGGGGCCCTTCTTGCCCGGGAAACTGGGGTGGCGAGGGGGAATGGCGGTCCCCCCCGGCTCCCCCTCAAGCCTCGCGCGCCGCGGGCCGATGGACCCTAAAGGGCTCGGTTGTCGGCAGGCTCCGGCCGTCCGGGAGAGTGCGTCGGGCGATGCGGTCTGTCGCCTACGCTCTGGGAGGGAACACGCTTGGGATGGTGGTGATCGCCAGGTTTCCCAGACTCGATGAACCCGTGGCGGCGGGGTGGCCGGAGGTGCCGGTGTTCCCCAGCGACGCGTCGGTCATCGCCCCGGCGATTGCCGTCGCCGACGTCCCGGGCGAGCCCGGTGTGGGCTTCAGGGAACGCCCCCGCCGTCCCCGCGCTCCCTTCCCGGTGGTCTCGACGCTCGTGCTCGTGGTGCTCGCTGGTGGTCTGTGGGCGGCGGTGTGGCGCGACGAACAACGCCGCGCCGCGGACGAACGGCCTCGCGGACCCGAAGCGATCGCCATGGAACCGGATGTGGGGACGGGGATGGTCCGATGACCCTCGACTGGCTCGACCGAGCGTTCCTCTCCCGGCCGCCGCGCCCAGCGAAGGTGGCGGCCCAGCCACAGCCTGCGGAGTCAACTTTCATCAGCATGACCAGACCCCCGTCCACCCAGCCGTCGGCGGAATCCTTCGCTGCCGAGCGCTCCGTCGTCGCTCGCCTCCTCGAGGCGGTGCCGACGGAATGGGACAGCCTCGCGGAGGGAATTGAATCGGCGGCCCGAGACGGCCGGAGGGTCGTTGCCTTCACCGGTGGGGAACGGCGCGAGGGGCGCTCGACCGTCGTCGACGGCGTGGCCGAGGTCCTGCGACGCCGTGGCCGGTCGGTGGCGATTCACGCCCATGCCCCCCTGCTTCTGCCGATCGACGAGGCGGAGGCGGCCCGTGCGGCCGAAATCGTGCTCGTCGATGCCGGGCCATGGTTCACGACCGGTCCGGTGCGCCGTCGCACCGTCGAGCGTGCGGCGCTGGGATGTGATGCGGCGGTGCTCGTCCGCCGCGCCGCTGCCCCCCCCTGCCCCGCCTGGGCCGATGCCCTGGCCGCCATCGGCCTGACGGTGATCGGCGAGGCGGTGACGTTCGAGTCGGCACTGGCCGCGGGGTGAAGCGATGGTCGTCGCCCGGTCGGTGCCGGTGATCCTCACCCCCGCCCAGGAGGCGGCGCTCGGCCGGCTCCGCTTCGCGCTCGAGCAACCGGCTGGGGTTGTCCTGCTGTGCGGCCCCGCCGGCGTGGGCACGAGCGTCGTCCTCGCTTCGCTGGCTGCCGAGCTCGGGGCCGGCCAATCGGGGGGGCTACCGATCCGGACCGCAGCGGCGCTGGTGGACGCGATCCAGCGAGACCTGCCGATCAGCGACATCCTTCTCGTCGACGATGCCCATCTGGCCACCCCCGACGATCTCGCCGCCATCGGCACGCGCGATGGGAGCGACCGGTGCGTCGTCCTGGCGGGGCGTGGGCGCCTGCTGACGCTCGTCGGGCGCGACAGCCGGATCGCCCCCCGCGTCCGGCTGCGGGCGATCGTCCCGCCGCTGACCCTGGCCGATACGCGCCGGATCGTGGAGAGCCGGCTGGGTGATGTCGGGCCCGCGATGGTGCGGACCTGCCACGAGATCACGGCGGGGATCCCGGCGGCGCTGGTGCGCCTCCTCGAACTGGCCACCGTGCCGGCCGGTCGGCGGCTCACGCCCGCCGACATCGAGACAATCCACCGCCGGCTCGATCTGCAGGCGGTGTGAAGGGCATTGCGCGTCAGCCGCCTTCAATCACCGGCCGCCGCGGTTCGGGCGAGATAGTCGGCGGTCGACTCTGTGGGCACGGAGCCGACCGGTGGAGGGGCCCGGCCGGGCGCGAACGGCGTTGGGTCGAGGTGGGGGGTGAGGCCGGTCATGAGATCGGCTAGGAGGACGGCGCTGCCGGTCGACTGGTGGAGGCCCGCGCGGAAATGGCCGGCGGATAGGAAGGCGTTGTCGAGAGCGGGAATCGGGCCGATCGACGGATGGCCGTCGGCGTTGCCCGGGCGGAGCCCCGCCCAGGATCGCTCCACGACGCTCCCCGGCAGCTCACCGAGGAGCGACCGGGCAACACCGAGGAGGCGGGTGACGGTGTCGGGGGTCGTGTTCGGATCGAAGCCGACATCTTCGAGCGTCGAGCCGACGAGGAGCCGGCCGTCGGGGCGCTGGACGAGATAGTCGAGGCCGCGGTAGACGATTCGTGTGATCAGCGGCCTCGGGAGGCGGAGGAGGACGATCTGCCCCCGGATCGGCCTGGTGTCGAGGGCGAGGCCGAAGGCACTGGCCAGGCCGCCGGTCCAACTGCCTGCCGCAAGCACCCAGGTGCCGGCGCTGATCTCGCCGGTCGCGGTCACCGCCCGCTCCACCCTCGCGCCCCTGACAACAAACTGGCGAACGTCGGCCTCCTCGATGACCACTCCCCGATTCCGACACGACCTCTCGAGGGCGTCGAGATGGCGTGAGGGGCGAAGCTGCATCTCTTCACGGAGCAGCATTCCCCCGAGGATCTCGCCGCCGTCGTCGCCATCCGCCAGGGCCCCTTCGCACGCCAGCACCCCGTCACGGTCGAGGAAATCGGCGGGCGTGCCGCGCGCCAGCCACTGGGCCGCGTCGGCCCGGAGCCCTTGGACCCCC
>SIAG01000278.1 GCA_009691925.1 Planctomycetaceae bacterium | reverse complement strand
GCTTCCCGTAACGCTCCTGATCGCGCTGAGACTCGAGACTGACGTCAAACACCTTTCTCTGGTCGAGGAGATCGAGGGCCTGGCCGTAGGAGAAGGTGTAGGCCTCGGTGTCGGCGGTGCGACGGCGGGTGGCGAAGCGATCGTTGAACCGGCTCCGCAGTCCGGAGCGGCGCCGGTCGGCTTCGGGGGAAAGCCCTTCGGGGCGATCGGTGAAGGCCGGTGGCTTGGCATCCTCCATGATCACGCCGGCGTAGCGGGGGCCGAGATAGGAGGCGTTGCCGGGGCCGCCGCCGGAGCCACGGATGAGAATGTGGCCGGGGAGGGGGAAGTCGTCGCTCATGCAGGTCTTGGCGACGACCGCGCCCAGATCGGGGACATCCAGCGCGGCCGGCTGGTTGCGGCCGCTAAAGATCTCCCGCTGGCCACGGCCATGATCATCGGAGGCATTGGTCATGCTGCGGATGAGCCCGAGCCTGTGCATCTGCAGCGCCGTGTGGGGGAGGAGCTCGGAGATGTGGAGGCCAGGCACGCTGGTCGGGATGGCCCGGAAGGGGCCCCCTGTTGCCGTCCCCGGCTTCGGGTCCCAGGTCTCGAGCTGGCTGACGCCGCCATGGAGGAAGATCTGGAGGACGCGCTTCCCGGAGCCCTGCACCGACTTCGCCAGCGCCGGCCGGCGGACGAGGCCGGTGGCCGCTGCCGCCGCCATGCCACCGAGGAGGGCGCGGCGCGAGAGGACGTGGTCGGCGGAGCCGCAGGCGGGATTGGCTTTGGATGACATGGGGCGTCTCCTGGAAACAGCAGGCTGTGGCGAAGGGGCGTCAGTGATTGAAGCGGAACTCGGTGCTCGAGAGCATCGCCCACAGCAGCTCGGCGATCGCCACGGCTCGATCGTCGCCCCGGCCAGCGAGGGCCGCGGTGACGTCGGCCTTTTCGTCGGCACCGGGAGGCCGGGAGAAAACCGTCAGGAAGGCCTCGTCGGCAAGCGCCCCGTCGTCGGCCAGCGCGAGGAGCCGGGCAGCGAGGTTCTCCCCGCCCGGCTTCAGGGAGCCGGCGACGTCGGGCGAGTTGCCGATCCACAGGGCCTGATTGACCGACGTCTGAAAATCGGTGGCGAGCGGATCGCTGTACAGCCCGGCCACGGTCGTGAGAAACCCCGCCGCCTGCTGGATGGTCTGCAGCTCCACCTGAACCACCCGGATTGCCGGCGCCGCTTCCGGTGCCGCGTTCTTGAGAATTTCGGGAGGCTCCTTCTCCACCTTCGCCTCGGCGGCGGTGTGGAATGATTGCATCGATCCGCTCGCCGTCAGCAGCGAGAAGGCCAGCTGCTCTGGGGAGAGGGGCCGGAGCCTCGCCATCTGCCCCAGCGCCGTCCAGCGATCCTCGATCGAGGTGCGGAGAACGGCCGCCGCCACCGGATCGGTGGCGGCGAGATCACTGTGACGGAGAAGATCGCGGGCGAGGCCGAGCCGCAGATCGGTGCGCGCCAGGGCAAAGCCCGCTTCCTGGCGGGCGCTGCGGGCCGCGATGGCCGCCTGATCGGCAGCCGCGATCGCGTCGGCCGGCGGACGCTTCGCCGTCACTCCCTCGCAGGCCTGGCGGGCGGCCACGAGGCTCGCTTGGGCGGCGTCGTATTCGCCTGTCTTGGCGGCGACGATTCCCTTCGCGGCCTCGACGGTGGCGGTGAACTCGGCCGACCGGGCGGCGACGATCGCCGCGGCGCCGGCGAGCACCTTGTCATCGGCAAGGAGGGCCGCCGCCTCTCCCACCTTTGTGGCGGCGGAGGCCAGGGAATCGGCCTGAGTGACCTTCTTGGCGAGCTCCTCCTCGGCAGTCTTCTTCGCGGCGGCGGCGGCATCGGCCCCGCCGCGGGCCTTGTTCCGCGCCTCGATCAGCGGCGGCAATTCACCGATCACCACGCCATCGGCGGCGAGGATCGCCGCGAACCGGGCCTCCGCCTCCTTGGCGGCGGCTTCGAGCGGGGCGAGTGCTCCGTCCTGCTGGGGACGCAAGCCCGTGAGTTGATCGATGAGTGAGGGGAGCCCCGCCAAGGCATCAGTGGAGAGCGCCGGTGGATCGATGCTCCGCTGATAGGTACGGGAGAGGGCGATGCCCCGGAGGAGCGGCCGGAGATGAAAACCGTTCGAGCGGAGTGTCTCGGAGAGGTGTGCCAGGAGGTCGGGGTGGGTCGGGGCGTTGTCGGGATCGAGGCCGTCGAGCGGGTGGACGAGCCCGCGGCCGTTCATCGTGGCCCACAGCCGGTTAGCCATCGTACGGCGGAACTCGACGCTCTCGGCCAGCATCCGCGCCAGGGCCCTTCGCCGGCTGTGGAGCGGAACGCCGCGGACGTTCTTTGCCGGGGCCGTTGTGTATTGATCCGCCGATTCCGGGAGCGGCTCGAGCGCGAGGGTGGCGCCGAACGGGACGCGCGGCCTGACTCCCTTTTGGCCATCTTTAGTGAACACCGAGGTGTACTCGATCTCGCCGTCGGCCTTCTCGCCGAGGAACGGCTTCGGATCCCCTTCCGCCTTGAAAAGGCTCGTCCGCGCGACGAAGGCATTGAGGCCGTAGTAGTCGGCCTGACGGATGTCGGCATTGTTGGGGTGGTCGTGGCACTGGGCACATTGGAGATCGCGGCCGAAGAAGATCCGCCCGATCGAGCGGGTCATCTGCACCGGTTCCGCCTCCCGGGCGAAGAAGAAGGCCGCGGCCGGGCGGGTCGCCGGATCGGCGCCGTCGGAGGCGAGGCAATCGCCCCACACCTGATCGAGCGGGCGATCGGCCACCAGCGCCGTCATGAGGAACTCGCGCCAGGCTGCCGCCATGTCGGCGGCAGGAGCCTTCCGCTCCAGGAGCATCCCATCAAGGAGCAACGCGAAATGCCGGGCATGGGCCGGCGCGGCGAGGAGCTCATCGATCAGGCGGGTGCGCTTGTCGGGGCTGGAGTCGGCCAGAAACGCGCGGACGCGGTCGACGGGGGGGATCGCACCGACGAGGTCGATCGAGACGCGGCGGAGAAAATCGGCATCGGAGCAGACCGGGGCCAACGGGCCGACGGCATTCGCTTCGACGATTGAATCGATGGCTGCTTCGAGAGGGATCGCCGCGCCCTCATTGGCGCTGGCAGCAGGCCCGAAGGAAGCAAGAAGCGCGACGGCGAGGAACGCCATCCGCCTCATCGGTCGGAGCCGAGGGCGCCAGCCAATGATCGCACCAAACTCCGCGTCGACTGTCGACATGCGAGTCTCCTCGGCCCCCCTCCGGTGCCCACCGTAACGGGCCCGTGAGCCATTCATGATACCTCCCCCCGCCGTGGGTGAACCATCCAGGCTGGCGAAAAAGGCCCTTTCGGAGGCGCGCAAAGCCCTACCCGCAAACGACTTCGAGCATGACAGCGAAGGGTGATTCCAACCGCTGCCCGGGCCGATCTGCGGCCTGCTATCGCCCTGCGGTAGGCTGTTGGCAGAGTCGATCTTCGGGGGAAAGCCCCTCAGGCCAGAGGAGTCGCCGTGCCATGCCACGTTGCTGTTTGACGGCGGTTGCCGGGCTGTTGCTTCTGACGCTCCTGCTTACGCTCTCGACGTCGGCCGACCAGCCTCCTCCGCCCCCGCGGATCGGTGAGGCGGGGCCGCGGACCGGAACGACCGGTCGCTACGGCTCGGGGTCGCTCACCCGCCGCACGGATGGTTCAAGCGCCCAGACCCGCCCCTTCGGCTCCGGTTCAATCACCACCGAGCGCCGCCCTGACGGCAAGACCGTGACGGGGAACACGCAGAAGTTTGGCTCCGGCACGATCACCCGCTGGTCGGATGGCACGCAGACACGGACCCGCCCCTTCGGCTCCGGCTCGATCACAGAGGAGCGCGGCGGCGACCGGAAGACGACCACCGGGAACACGCAGAAGTTCGGCTCCGGCACGATCACCCGCCGCTCCGACGGTTCGACGAGCCGCACCCAGCCGTTCGGCAGCGGCTCGATCGAGCGCGACCAGCCAGGGCGGAAGGGCTCCCCGAGCCGCCCCTGATCGGCGCAGCCCGAGCTTCACGCGAGCCGCCGCCCCTCCGCCTCGAGGGTGGTGAGAAGGAAGCAGATCGCGTTGGAGGCGACGGAATCGTAGTAGGCCGGGCCGTGGCCGCCGGCTTGGAGATCGAGGATCGCGGTGTGCGGGATGCCGAGGGCCACGAGCTTGCTGTGGAGACGCTCGGCGCCGTCATGCCACTGCCAGTCTTCGGGGTCGCTGGCAAACCACTGGTGGCGCGGCCAGTTGAGCGGGTGGACATGGAGAATTGCCGTGTCCTGCCGGGCCCGTTCGACGTCGCCGTAGATTTGATAGAGGTTTGCGAACAGGTCGCCGTCGGGGATCGTGTGGAGATCCCGCAGCGCTGTGTGGTAGTCGATCGCCGGGGCGATCGCGGCGGCGACGGGGAATACGGTCGGATGGCGGTAGGAGAGCCGCAGCGCCCCCTGGCCCCCCATGCTCGTTCCCACCAGGCCGATCTGCGGCGGCTTGACACCGAAGCGGCGTTCGACTTCGGCCACCACCGCGCCGACGACAAACCGCTCCGGCGTGAGGTGCGGATCGAACTCGGGGATGATCCGGTCGAGCCACCACGACCGGCCCGTGCGCGGCGCCAGGGTCCGCAGGCCGGCGGTCTCGATCGCTTCGCGCAGCCCGGTCGACTGTTGCAGCGTGCGCTCGCGGACACCATGGAGATAGATCGCGGCGATCCCCGCCGCGGCCCCCGGCGGATCGAAGCACTCGCACGGATGGCCGGCGACGTCGATCATCGACCAATGGGGGGCGGCGGAGCTCATCAGCGGTGCGCTCGGGATGGCGAGAACGGAAAGGGGGAGCGCGCTCCGCCCGACGACTGGCAACGGAACTACCTTATCAGGGTCTTGGTGCTGGCCTGCTGCGACCTCCACGAAATCGACCGGCACTCCGCGAGAAACCGATATCTTCCCCGGTTCACATGGTGCATACTGTCTTAGAGGTTTCCCATTCAGAGAGGGGTGGAAGCAGGGAGTGCACGATGAATCATCGTCTTCGGTCGGGCAAGGCATGGACGTTCGTCATGGCGAGCGTTGGAGCGATTGTCGGTGGTGCGGTGGGGGCAAGTTGCTCTCTGGGGGTGCCGCTGACGCCCACGTTCGCACGGCCGATTGACCAATCCCGCTTGAGGATCACTCAGTTCGCCACGGGCCTGGCAAATCCAACGAGCATGGCGGAGCTCGCTGACGGCTCGCTTCTGGTGGCCACGAGCAACGGAGCCCAGACCTGGATCGAGCACGACCTGTTCGGGTCGACTTCCGGAGCGCTCGTGAGGCTTGTCGACGCCGACGGCGACGGCGTGGCCGACGGGGCACCGCAGGTTCTCGCATCGGCCGGCCTTCCCGGCCTCGTGACGTCGGTTCGCCGTGTCGGCAATCTCGTCGTGGCACTTTCGGCACAGAGCGGTGGGCCGGCGATCACGGCGTGGCGCACTGGTGCGACCCCTTCCGATCCACTCAGTGCCGCCGGAAAACTCTCGTTTTCGTTCCCGGTCGGTTGGGAGCACACCACGTATGCGCTGGCCATGCGGCCAGCAGCTGCGGGAGGCATCGAGATTTTTTTCAACGTCGGTTCGAAGCTCA
>SIAG01000277.1 GCA_009691925.1 Planctomycetaceae bacterium | reverse complement strand
GATGTGGTGGCGGACGAGTCGACGGGGCGGTATCTCCTCGTCATGGCCCGATTCAACGAGGGTCTCCTCGAGAAACCATTCCTCGAGGAGGTGCCGGCCGACGGCGGGGAGCCAGCCGGGACCGGCGGCAAGGAGCCTGCCGCCGAGGGGGATGCCGCCGATCAACTCAAAGCGGCCGACGAAGCGGAGGCCAAGGCCCAGGCAGCGCTCGAAACGCGTCGTGCCGTGGAACGGGAAAACCGACGGCGCCAGGACGACTACGACGCGAAGGTGAAGGCGGCCCAGCGCCGTGTCCGTGAGCTCAATGCCCGGTTCGCCGACTGGTACTACATCGTGCCGGAGAAGGAGTTCGCGAAGATCCATCTCAATCGGGCCGCGGTCGTGCAGCCAAAGGGAACTGATGCCGCCGATGCCGGGCCGCCGGGGGGAGGATTGCCCTTCGGTGCCGGTGGGGGGGCTCCCCTGGGTCGCCCCAGAGCCCGCCCCGCGCCGACGCCCCCGCCGGCGGAGCCAGCCCCGCCGGCAGACGCCCCGGTCGAGACCGCCGCACCGCCGGCCGCCGATGCCTCCGCCGATGCCGACACGGCACCTCCGGCCCCTGCAGGGGAGGAGGCTCCTTCAGCCCCGGTCGGGGACACCGCCCCGCCGGCAGACGCGCCCGCTCCCGCCACTGAGCCTGCCGCGCCTGTCGATGCCCCGGTGCCTCCCGCGACACCGGAGCCCGTGCCACCGGCCGGATCGTGATGTCTGACATCTTCACGTCGCCCCGCGCGTCGCGGTTCGGCAGGACCACCGGCTTCCGGCTCCGTGGGGTCGGGCATGCCGTTCCGGATGAAGTCGTCACCAACGAGGATCTCGCCCGGCTCGGCTGTGATGCGCAGTGGATCCTCGAACGGACCGGGATCCGCGAGCGGCGGCACGCGCCGGCGTCGATGGCCACCAGCGATCTCGCCACGGCGGCGGGGCGCGACCTGTTCCGCAACAGCGGCGTTTCCCCGGCGGACGTCGATCTCCTCGTCCTCGGCACGTTCACCCCCGATATGTCGATCCCGTCAACCGCCTGCATCGTCCAGGAGGGGCTCGGCATCGAGGCACCGGCGATGGACGTGACGGCGGCCTGTGCCGGATTTGTTTACGCCCTGATCACGGCCGCACAGTTTGTCGCCACCGGAGCCAGCCGCCACGCCCTGGTGATCGGTGCCGATACCAACTCCCGCGTCGTCGATCCCGACGACGTCAAGACCTGGCCGTTGTTCGGGGACGGCGCGGGGGCGGTGCTCCTGGAGCGGATCGAGGATCCTGCCGCGGGCGAACAGCACGGGCTCCTCTCCTTCGCGCTCGGGGCCGATGGCCGCGGTGCCGGCCTCCTCGTTTGCCCGATGAGCGGCTCACGCCAGCCGGTGAGCGCCGAGGGTTTGGCCCGGCGCGAGCAGTTCATGCGGATGGACGGCCGGGCCGTCTTCAAGTGGGCCATCCGCTTGGCCGAGGAGAATCTCCGCGCCGTGGTCGATTCCGCCGGCCTCACGCTCGACGACATCGATTGCTTCGTCCTCCATCAGGCGAATCTGCGGATCATCGAGGCGACGCGACAGGCCCTCGGCGTGCCGGCCGATCGGTTTGCCGTCAACATCGACCGCTACGGCAACACCTCCAGCGGGTCGATTCCGCTGGCGATCGATGAAGCCTGGCGCGAGGGGCGCGTCGGGCCCGGGAGCACGATTGCCGTGTGCGGGTTCGGCGGTGGCCTCGCCTGGGGGAGCGCCGTGTGGCGGCTGTGACAGCCGCCCCCCCCGCGCCCGGCTCGGCGCGAGGCCCATGATCCCTTTCCCCCGTTTCCCCTGGAAGGATTTTCCCCGCATGGACCGCAGCGATACCGACGGCGCCCTCAAGGCCCGCAGAGACGTACCGGTGGGGGATACCTGGGATCTCGCCAGCTTGTTCGCCTCCGACGGGGCGTGGGAAGAGGCTCTGGCGGCCTGGGAGGGGATGATCCCCCGATTTGGCGCTTTCGCCGGCACGCTCGGCCGTTCGCCGGAAGATCTCGCCTGCTGCCTGGGCTATGACATCGAGGTCGACCGGGTGGGGGACCGGCTCGGCACCTACGCGCATTTGCGGGCCAGCGAGGATCAGGCCGCTGCGGAGCCGCAGAGAATGGTGGGGCGATTCCAGCATGTCGCCACGTTGTTGGCGGAGAAGACAAGCTTTCTCCGGCCCGAGATCCTCGGCATCGATCCGGCGACGCTCGCCGCCTGGCTCGAACTGCCGATCCTGACGCCCCACTCCATCGGCCTCGAGCGGCTCGTTCGCACCCGTCCGCACGTCCTTTCGGAACGGGAGGAAAAACTGCTCGCCATGCAGGGGACGTTTGCCGGGACCGCCGCCAAGGTCTTTCGGCAGCTCACCGACGCCGACATGAAGTTCGGCTCGGTCGTGGACGGCAAGGGGAGATCGTCGGAGCTCTCCAACGCCACCTTCACGACGTTCCTCCTCGATGCCGATCGGGGTGTGCGCCGGACCGCGTTCCACCAGCTCTACGACGAGTACGCCGCCCATGCCAATACGCTCGCCGCCGCCCTCTCCGGCTCGGTGGAGCGGGATGTCTACGCCGCCCGGGTGCGCCACCATCCCACCGCCGTCGGCGCCGCGCTGTTCAACGACAACATCCCGGTGGCGGTGTACGACCAGCTCGTGGCCGCCGTCCGCGCGCATCTCCCCGCCGTCCACCGCTACTACGATCTCCGCCGCCGTCTCCTCGGCCTCGATGAGATCCACCATTACGATTGCTACGTCCCCCTCGCCCAGGATGTGCCTCTCCGGCACACCTGGGACGAAGCGGTGGGGCTTGTCGTCGGTGCCCTCGAGCCCCTCGGTGCCGAGTATCGCCGCCGCCTCGAGGCGGGCTTGAGGGGGCGGTGGTGCGACCGCTACCCGAACGCCGGCAAGCAGTCCGGGGCCTTCAGCTCCGGCACCTATGATTCCGATCCCTACATTCTCATGAACTTCCAGGAGGAGGGGATCGAGCACGTGTTCACGCTCGCCCACGAGGCGGGGCATTCGATGCACACGCGGCTCTCGGCGGAGGCCCAGCCCTACCAGCTCGCCGGCTACACGATCTTCGTCGCCGAGGTAGCGAGCACGTTCAACGAGCAGCTCCTCGCCCGGGCGCTCCTGTCCAGAGCGCGGACCCCGCGCGAGCGGGCGGCGATCCTCGCCCGGGAAATCGACGGCATCCGGGCCACGATCATCAGGCAGACGATGTTCGCCGAGTTTGAGCGGCTGACACACGCCTCGGCCGAAGCTGGTCAGCCGCTGACGCTCGAGCACATCCGCGGTCTCTACCGGGGACTGCTCGATGCCTATTTCGGACCCCGGTTCGTCATCGACGACCAGCTCGAACTGGAGTGCCTGCGGATCCCCCACTTCTACAGCGCGTTCTACGTCTACAAGTACGCCACCGGATTGTCGGCCGCGATCGCCCTCGCCGAACGGGTGGCCGGCGGTGGCCAAGCGGAGCTCGACGCTTACCTGGGGTTCCTCCGCGGCGGCTGTTCGCGGTGGTCGCTCGAACTGCTCCGCGATGCGGGCGTCGATCTCGAGCGGCCGGAGCCGGTGGCCACGGGCTTGACGAGGTTCGCCTCCCTCGTCGACGAGCTGGAGGCGACGCTCCCCGATTGAGTGGCTGACAGGCGTGCGTGGTACACTATGACTTATTCCGGAGTCTCTGCCGCCGATGCCCCACCCCGAAACCGAGCCCCTCGGGTCGGTCGACCCGTTCGCGTCGTACCGCGTCCCAGCCGGCTCACACGACGAGTTTTCCTCGGCAGGCGAGCCCCGCCCCCACTGGCGGCGGCTGGCATCGATTTTCCGGCAGTGGGATGCGGCGGAGCTGTCCGAGCGCTGGGAGCAGGCGCGGCGGCTGATCCGCGACAACGGCGTCACCTACAACATCCACGAGGATGCCCAGGGGGGGCAGCGTCCGTGGGTTCTCGATCCGATCCCGTTGGTGATCGCGGCGGACGATTGGCTGGGGATCGAAGCGGGGATCCGCCAGCGACTGCGGGTCCTCGACGCCCTCCTCGCCGATCTCTACGGCCCCCAGCATCTCCTCAAGGAGGGGGTGGTGCCCGCCGAGCTCGTTCTCGGCCATCCGGCGTTCCTCCGCTGTTGTCACGGCATCCGGTTGCCAGGAGGGCGTCATCTCCATCTCCACGCCTCCGTGCTCGCCCGCCACGGTGACGGTCGTTGGCACGTGCTCGGCGATCGCACCGGCGTGCCGCACGGGCTCGGCTACGCGCTCGAGAACCGGCTCGTCGTCTCGCGACTTCTCCCGACCGCGTTCCACGAGTCACACGTGGAGCGATTGGCCCCCTTCTTCATTGGTCTGCGGTCGATGCTCCGGGCGCTCGACACCGGGCGGGACGTCCCGCGGATCGCGCTGTTCAGCCCCGGGCCGTCGAGCCCGACCTGGTTCGAGGATGCCTACCTCGCCCGCTACCTGGGGCTGCCGCTGGTCGAGGGGGGCGATCTCGCCGTTCGCGAGGACCGTGCCTGCCTGAAGACACTCGGCGGGCTCGTGCCGATCGACGTCCTCCTCCGCCGCGTCGTCGATCGCGAATGCGATCCGCTCGAGTTGGACAGCGGCGCTTTGGCCGGCACCCCGGGGCTCCTGCAGGCGGTGCGCGGTGGCCGCGTGGCGCTGGCTAATCCGCTCGGCAGCGCGGTGGTGGAGTCACCCGGGTTTATGGGCTACATCCCCGCCGTCGCCCGTCGTCTCCTCGGCGAGGAGTTGCTCCTTCCGTCGCCGCTGTCGTGGTGGTGCGGCCGCCCTGACGGGCTCTCCCATGTCCTTGCCCGGCTCGACGACCTTGTCATCGAGCCGGTCGTCTCGATTCCGGGGGGGCCGAAGCGCTACGTGCCGAGGTTCATCGACGCCGCGGGGCGCGAGGCGCTGATGAACCGCATCCGGGCCCGCCCTGGCGACTGGGTGGGGCGGGAGATCGTCGAGCGGTCAGTCGCCCCCTGCTGGGATGGCGGCCGGGTGGTGGCGGCGCCGGTCGTCCTCCGGCTGTTCTCGGCAGCGACTCCCGAGGGACCGATTGTGATGCCCGGGGGATTGGCGCGGCTCACGCTCCGTGGGGGCGGAGCGGGGGAACTGGCGATGGACTCCGGGCAGGGATCGAAGGATGTGTGGGTGCTTTCCCCGGGGCCGGTGCAACCGGTCTCCCTCCTCCCCCCCCCCGGTCAACCCGTGCCCCTGCGGCGCAGCGGCACCGACCTTCCCAGCCGCGTCGCCGACCATCTCCATTGGCTCGGTCGCCATGTCGAGCGTGCGGAGTCGGCGGCGCGCCTGCTGCGGACGGTGTCGGCGCGGGTCGCCTCCGAGAGCACGCTCGAGAGTGCCGCGGCGGTCACCCGCCTCCTCGCCACGCTCGCCGAGCCCCCCGTCGTCCGCCCCGAGTGGCAGGAGCCGGGTCGGCCGGAGACGCCGGCGGAGATCGCCGCCGAGGTCCAGTCGCTGGTGTTCGACGAATCGCGCCCGACGAGCGTCGCGGCCTCGATCCGGGCGATGTGGCAGATGGCCAGTGTCGTTCGCGACAGGATCTCGATCGATTCCTGGAAAATCCTCTCCCGTCTCC
>SIAG01000276.1 GCA_009691925.1 Planctomycetaceae bacterium | reverse complement strand
CGCTTGGCGAGCCCCCGGGCCTTGAGCTCCTTGATGAGGAGGCCGGCCATCACCGTCTTGCCGGCGCCGGGATCGTCGGCGAGCAGGAAGCGGATCCGGGGGAGCTTGAGGAAGTACTCGTAGACGGCTTCGAGCTGATGGGGGAGCGGATCGACGCGGGCGATCGAGAGGGCGAAGAACGGGTCGTATTCATGGGCGAGACCGAGCCGATGGGCTTCGACGCCAAGCCGGAATCTGCGGGCATCACCGTCAAAGGGAACGCGGTCGGTGAGGACCTCGAGCGCGGAGACCTGATCGGCGGAGAGGATCGTGTTGTAGGCCGAGCCGGATCGACGGCCGACCCCCATGATCCGCACCGAGGAGCCCATCGGCGTGACGGCGTGGACCTCGACCGGCTCCGACAGGGCCGGGCCGGTGATGGTGCAACCGGCCTGGAGAGAGGCGGTGGTGTTCATGCGTCGGCTTTCGATGTTCTCGAGGGCCGTTTGCCGTCGGCCCATTGCTTGAACTCGTCCCCGAGGAGGTTCAGGAGTTGGTCGGCAGTGAGATCGACGAGGTCATAGGTCATCTCAAGCTGCTTAATGCGAGTTGGCAACCTGTGCATCAAGTCGCCTGGGGACTCACTGCTCCTGGCTTTTGCCTCTTGGTTTTCGAGTCCCAATAGAGCTTGTCGAGCAGGGCAGGAAGAGCTTTGACGCGAGTGAGAGACACTCGGCCGCTGATTTCGCTCACAACCTTAGGCATGGTGTGAAACGGCGTCTCTAGCATCAGGAGCGAGTGAGGCGCCAGTTCGAAAAGACGAACAGCGACCGCGATGAGGTGGCGGCGTTGGTTGTGCGAGGACGTGAATCCATGGCCATAGACGTAGTGGAACAGGTTGAGTACCCGACGATTGCCACTCGCGTCGGCAGGGCATATCGCATCCCAGTGCCAGGCCGCGAGCCACGTCCACAGTCCTTGATCATTGTCCCCGTGCCTCTCCCTCGCTCGGCGCGTCCGTTCGCTCAAGTATGCCCTGGCCTCCCGCTTCGTCTTGAACGCCGGTCGCTCGAGCCGCACTTCAGGGACGACCGGCTTGCTAAACGAATCGGCGGTCACGAAGGCATCGTCGATCGATGCCGTGCCGCCGGTCCGGAGCAGTTCGATGCGCCGGATAAACTCGGCGATGCCAGCTTCGTTGAAGCGCCGGAGAACTCCGCTCATGAGAACGCCTCCGGGGGAGTGGAGACGAGCGACGAGCAGAGGGCGTGCTGCCGGCAGAGGCAGCCGACGACCTCATCGATCCAGTCATCGAGTTCGTCGCGGTTGTGGGGTGTCCAGCCGCCGGCCGGCGGGACCGGGCATTCAGCGCTCGGGGCCGCTTGCCTGGCAAACTCTCCCCACAGCGTCGCAGCGCTGGTGTCTTCGCTCGTGACCTCGTCGGGGGATATTCCTTCGGAGACGATTGCCCAGTCCAGAGCTTGGCGGCAGATCTCTGGGAAGACGAGCGACGCGAACGCCGGGTTGGCGACGAACTGTTCTTCCGTCATCGTCAGCGAGTCGTTGATGACGAGCGTGACTGGCTCGCCGAAGCGGAGCATCCACACCCGCTCGCCGAGGGGCTCGCGGATCGTGTCCAGGAGTTCGTGACTGGCCCCTTCGTTGGTGTCGTTGCCAGTGCCGACGGCCCGGATATGGGAGGCCCTGCGGAGGATCCGGCCGGGAGAGTTGCCGACCTTCTCCACGACTTTCACGTCGAAGATCGCCTTTTTCCAAGGGATTCGACCGAGCGGATAGGGGCCCCGCGCCAGACCGGCGAGCGACCAGGGAAGCTGGTGGCGGAGGACCTCGGAGCTTCCTGCCGACGTGATGTCGACGTAGACGACTTCAGTGTCCGGGGCCCCGATCAGATCGGCGGGGAGATCGATGGTGAATGACGCCGGATCGATTGGGTCGACCTTGACGGCGATCTGGCTGCGAGGAATGCGACGGCGATCGGTGTAGTTGATTCGCTTGAGCATCATGCCTCCGCAGCGGCCGGTTCGTCCGCCGCTCCATCGAGCACGGCGCGGATGACGACATCCCGGGCGGGATCGAATCCCTCGACCGTGAACGAAAACGTCTCCTCGAGATCGGCGAGGAGCACCTCATTGCCGCCAAGGAGCTTTGGATTCAGCCCGTTGCCGCGGACGGCAAGCGTGCTGTCTTTCCCGATCTTCAGCTCGAAGTCGAGCGGGCTCCAGAGCCGAAAGGGATTCTTGTTGCTGGCGTCGTAGGCAAACGTGACGCGGAGCTGAGCGTCGGGGGGGCGGGGGGCATTAGGCACGCTGCGGATCGTGAATCCATGCCCTTTCGGCCCGATCGAATACCACTCCTTCTTCGAGGAAATCCCCTCGGGCCTCCGCACGATCGGCGTCGTCGTCCCCACCGAGGCGCTCGGCATCCGCACGGAAAACACTTTCGCGAGTGCTAGCGGCGCGGCCTTGGGTTGATTTTCCCGGAGGAGCTCCGCCAGCTTGACGATCGCGCTCGAGACGAACCAAAGACGTTTGGCGTAGGTCTTCCAGGTCCGCCCGAGCCGCTTCTCCTCCTTGCTCCACTCAATGTGAGCCGGCCCTTCGGCATCCCCGAGAAAGCTCGATATGACTTGGTCGTTGGCCAGCAGCAGGCCCTCGTAGTCGCCGCCACCGGGACGGGAACGATTGACGTTTGTGATCGTCATGCCGTCGCGGGCATACCATCCCTCCCCCTTGCCGTCGGAGCGGCGCCGGAGGACGACGTGGAAATGGGTCTCGACGCGATCGCCGTCGACGCGATCGAGGGCCAATGGCACCTTGACGACCGCGACGCCCCCTTCGAAAGCGAGCGACTTGGCCAGCGGCTCGGCCATGGCTCGGGGTACGATCTCGCGCGTCCAAGCCGCCGCACCGGCTGTGGCCACCAAGGGGAGCGTGGCGTCGACCGAGCCGGCGGCGAGGCGATCGAGGGCCATGCGGGCCATCTCGAGCGGCGGCGGGCTGACCCGCCGCTGTGAGTTTGGCAACTCCCAGCGAACCTGCTTGACGACGTCGGCGATGGTGTCGGCCGAAATGACGTAGGTCTGCCCCTGCTCGTCGACCGTCTCGGCCACGAGCTCGCCGCGGAGAATGCGGATGAAAAAATGGGTGCACACGCTCCGGGCGATCGCCTCGGCCGTGATCCCGGCGCGAACGAACGGCACGACGATTGAGAGCCCCGTCTCGCCGCGGCGGCCGAGCCTGAACGTCTGCGTCACCTTCTTGGCCGCCAGATCCCCTTCGAGGGGCATCGGCAGGTCGCCCGGATCGTCTGGATCGCTGAGCAGCCCGTGGGGTTGAAAGCGGCGGCCGTGGAGGGAGTGATTGCGGAGGACGGCCTGCCCCATGAGGAGCACGCGATTGTCGTCAGCGCGGCGGGTCAGGCCGATGATGCAATTGATGTCGCTCGACGACGGGAAGACCGTCTTCCCAAGCCCCCAGCGGCCGAGGTTCTCACCGCTTTTCGCGCTCCGGCCGATGTTCCGCCAAAACCAATAGAAATCTTCGCGGCTCCCCGGCTGAAGCTGGTCGTCGGCATAGATCGCCGGATCGCCCCCCAGGCCGCGCGTGTTGAAGTCTTCGTAGACAAGCCAGCGGATCTGGGAGTCGCCACCCGCGATCGGCCAGGGGACCGGTGGGGAGAGAACGGCGAGATGGGGCTCGAGGCCGGCCAGGTAATCGATCGCCCCGGTCGTGGCCACTGATGCGGCATGGAGGGCGAACCGGACACGGACCGGCTCGGAGCCGACGCGAGCGTCGAGGGCGTTTTGGACCGACTCCCGGACAAGCGAAGCGACATGACCATCGTCGAGCTCGTTGTCGCTCGGGCCGATGAAAAACTCCTCCTCGAACGGATCGGTCTGGACCGCCCCCGGCGGCCGTTCTGTGAACTTCCACGGCAGTTGTGTCTTGAGTCTTGCTGCCATGCCTGCCCCCGAAGCCGGCCCCGCCGCCGCTTCCGTAATCTCTGCCCCATCCGCGCCCCGCGCTGCCGCTGCCCGGCAGCCGTCGCGTTCCTGCCCCAATGTCAGGGGGGGACCATCCCCGGTCAAACCGCCGGCGTCCACCGCGGGGATGACGCGTATCGGCGGCGAGAGGGGACCCGGCGGAGCCGCTCGTCTCGCCCTCGAGCCCGGCGGGGCCCGCCGGGGAAAGACCAGTCCGGGGCCCGCGATGGACCGGGGCAGTGGGGCTTCTGGAGGAGGGACTTGCGGCACGCGAACGGGGGCGGAGCAGATGCTTTCCGTGGATGAGCCCACTTGACGCCCCGCCGCCGTCTTCCTGCATGTACCGCCGGCGACTGACCTCGATCATGAGGCTCGAGACGCGGCGATCCCGGCCGTAGAACGCCGCCGGCACGAGTGCCCCGGAGTAGGGCCGGTTCACGGCCGCGGTCAGCCCGGCGGCGGCGAAGCGATCGGCCGCGACCGGCGCGAGCTAATCCGGCGTGTGGCACGAGTCGGCACCGATGCAGATGTCGGGCCGGTCGGGGGCATGATTGCCGCGAAGGGCCGTGAACGATCCCCAACCGGCCGCGCGGGACGGCGTCGCTTCCCCTCGTGGAGCCTCTCCAAGCTTCGGGCTCAACGCACCCGAGAGCGAACGATCGGCTGGCAGAAGCCGGCTATGACACACACCCCGGCATGAACCCACTGACCAAATCGTTGCCTGCCCTGCAATGGTGGATGAGGATCAGGAAGGGCGGGAACGCCCTGCCTGCTGCCCAAGCTCCTCCAGGAGAATCACCCATGCCACCCGTCCGCTTCCAGCTGCCGGCCGGCTCGACCACCAAAGCGGCCTTCATCGCCGCGATTAAGGCAATGGCCGCCCGGGCGATCGCGGCGGAGCGAGGGCGCCAGCAGGAGAGCCCGCAAGCCGGAGCCTCGCCCGCCGCGGCCGCTACTTCGAAATCCCCAGGATCAGGTCGTCCAGTTCGTCGTCTTCCGTCGGCAAGGGCTTGGTGGCGTTCGTTGGCTGGATTCCAGTCGTGGTCGGAGAAGATTACGGTGTCGGCACTGGTGAGATTGATGCCGCTGCTGCCGGCCATGCTGGGGAGGAAGACGGTGATCTCTGGCGAGGAGTTGAATTGATCGACCAGCTGCCGACGCAGGTCCGTCGGTGTGCTGCCGTCGAGCTGCAGGACCTTGATCCCCCACTGGTCGAGGAATCGTTCGAAGATCCGGTGCATCTGGGGTGCTGCGGCAGAAGAGCAGGGCTCGATGCTCGCCGGCGACCACCTCGTCGAGCAGCTCTTCCAGGTAGGCCAGCTTGGCCGAGTCCTCGGCCTTGACGTGGGCCATCGACCAATCTTCGTTGACGAGCATCGCTGCCCGCTCTGCCGCCGCAGGGGCAGCTTCACCGGGCAACTGCGCGGCAATCGGGGCTCGAAGTGTTGCACCAGATGGTGCACTGACCCCGGTCCACGGGGACAAGGCAGGGCACGGCCGTGCCGTGGAAACGAGACGGGGCTGCTTTGGCTCCTGCCCGCAAAGCCCCGGAAAAGAAGGATGTTTCGCGGCTTGGCCGCGAAATGACAACGCGGGCGACGGGCCCGTGAGGCCCTCAAGCGAGGTCGTCGCGGGCCAGCCCGCCTCCACCGGTCTGCGG
>SIAG01000275.1 GCA_009691925.1 Planctomycetaceae bacterium | reverse complement strand
GGCGAGCAACTCGCCGCCAATATGCTCTCCCCGGAGGAGGCGGCGAAGGCGCGGTCAACCCTCGACACCGTGCTCATGAGCAAGAGGGCCGATGAGGCCCTCCTCTATTCCTCCGAAAAGCTCGACCCCTGGCTCCACCGCTTCCTCCCGGCCGACCCGTTCACAACGGTGCTGTGGGTGGTGGCATTCGTCGTTGTCAGCACGTTTCTCAAGCATGCCTTTCTGCTCGTCAGCACGCTCCTCGTGGCGTGGGTGGCGACGAACATCACCCGGGACATCCGCCTGAAAGTGTTCGACAAGGCACTCGCCGTCGACCGGGCCCAGTTCATGCGGCATGGGTCGGCCGGCTTCATGGCCCAGGTCACCGGCACCTCCGAGATGCTCGCCAGCGGGATCACGTGCGTCTTCGGCGGCGCGGTCACCGAACCGCTCAAGATCTTCGCCTGTTTGGCAGGGGCTTTTTGCATTTCCTGGCAACTGACGCTCGCCTGTCTCACGCTCGCCCCGGCCGTCGGCTTCATGATGGTGTGGCTCAACCGCCGGATCCGGGCGATTTCGAGGAACATCCTCACGAAGTCGCTCGGCTTCCACCATGTTCTCCTCGAGGCGTTCAATAACGTCCTCACCGTCCAGGCCTATACCATGGAGGAATTCGAGCGGCAGCGCTTCCGCACCTGCACGAAGGACATGCTCAACACGGGCATGAAGCACACCTTCTACTACGCGCTGGCCAATCCGATCACCGAGGTTCTCGGCATCGGCATGGTGGCGACGTCGATCGCCGTCGGGGCCTGGCTCGTCATCAACCAGCAGACGGAGATCTTCGGGATCACGATGTGCGAGCGGCCGATGACGGTGCCGGGCATCATGGTGTTTTTCGGGATGCTCATCGGCGCCAGCGACCCGGTCCGCAAGCTCTCCGGAGTGTTCACCGGGGTGAACGTCGGCATCGTCGGCGCTCAGGCCCTCTACCCGCTCCTCGACACCCCCTCGACGCTCCACGAATCCTCCACCCCGCGCTCGCTCCCCCGTCCGCACCGGGAGATCCGCCTCGAACACGTCTCCTTCAGCTACGACGGCATCGACACCGTCCTCGACGACGTCAGTGTCTCGATCAACTTCGGCGAGCGGGTGGCGATTGTCGGTCCCAACGGCGGCGGCAAGAGCACGATGGTCAACCTCATCTGCCGGTTCTACGACCCGTCGAAGGGGCAAGTCCTCATCGATGGCGTGCCGCTCACGGAGGTGTCGCTCAAGGACCTCCGCAGCCGGATTGCCCTGGTGACGCAGCAGACAGAGCTGTTCAACGAGTCGATCCTCTACAACATCCGCTACGGCCGTTGGGACGCCAGCGAAGAGGAGATCTTCGAGGCGGCGAAGAAGGCCCACGCCCATGAGTTCATCAGTGACTTCCCCAATGGCTACGGCACGATGGTGGGCCCCAACGGCTTCCGCCTCTCCGGTGGCCAGCGGCAGCGCATCGCCTTAGCGCGGGCCTTCCTGCGCAACGCCGAGATTCTCGTCCTCGACGAAGCCACCAGCCAGATCGATGTCGAGAGCGAACGGCTCATCCACGAGGCTCTCGCCCGCTATGTCGAGAACCGGACGGTGATCATGATCACGCACCGGGCAAGCACGCTGGAGCTGGCCGATTCGATCCTCCAGGTGGAGCACGGCAAGGTGACGAAACGCCCCGCGAAGCGGGCCCTCGCGGCGGCGTGAGGCTCGGCCAGCGAGGGCTTTCTTGGGATGGCGTTCTTGGGATGGCTTTCCAGGGTGATGGCTTTCCAGGGATGGCTTTCAGGTGGCCGGCCTGTGGGTGGTCCTTCGGCGGGGCCGGCAAAAGTTTCGTCGTTTCTCGGGGGACCTCGTCACTCCTCAAGCGTTCGCCGATCCCCGCCTCGCCGACGCGATTGAAGGAAGGTCGATGCGCAACGCTTGGCGCTGCAGCGAGGGGTCGCCCGTGCTCCGAGAGCCGGCCTCGCCGGTGAGCGTAGCCCGGAGGGCGAAAGCGACAGCGGCGCGGAGAGAGCTGAGGCCATGGATGGCCGAGGCGAACGTCCGGCGACGGGGCACGGGCGACCCCGAAGCCACGTTTGAGCCAAGGATTAGGAAAGCCCAAAGGGCCTCGAGCCTGTGGGTGGTCCTTCGGCGGGGCCGGCAAAAGTTTCGTCGTTTCTCGGGGGACCTCGTCACTCCTCAAGCGTTCGCCGATCCACGCCTCGCCTGAGTGCTGGAGAGCTTCTGGGGCCCGCGTTACTTCCCCCGTGCCAGTCGGGCCTTCCAGCGCGGCGCGTCCTTCGGCTCGAAGCGGGTGATCTCGAAGGTGTCGCGGACGACCTCGCGCACGCTCCGCAAATCGACGCTCCCGTCGCGGGAGAGAAGCTGCACGAGGAGGTTGCCGATCGCCGTCGCTTCTACCGGGCCGGCGAGGACGGGGCGGTCGGTGGCATCGGCTATCATCTGGCAGAGCATCCGGTTCTTGACGCCGCCGCCGACGACATGAACGCGTCCGATCCGCCGGCCGAGCAGGCCGTCGAGCTCGTCGAGCGTGTGGGCGATCGCCGCCGCCACGCTCTCGAGCGCCGTCCGCACCACCGCCGCGGTCGACTCCGGCACCGGTTGGCCCGTCGCCCGCGCCAGGGCCCGGATCGCCTCCGGCATGTCGGCCGGGGCGACGAGTGACGGATCGTTGGGATCAACGAGCGTCAGCAGCGGCGGGGCTTCGGCGGCCAGCTGCGTGAGCTGATCCCACGACCATTCCTTTCCCGCCCGCTGCCAGGCGGCCCGGCACTGCTGCACGAGCCACAATCCGCAGACATTCTTCAGCAGTCGCGTCGTGCCGCCGATCCCCCCTTCATTGGTGAAGTTCTTCGCTCGGCAGGCCTCGGTGACCAGCGGCCGGTCGAGCTCGGCGCCGACCAGCGCCCAGGTGCCGAGGCTCACATAGCACCAGTCAGGGCGGGCGCTGGGGGGCTCCTGGGCCGGCACGGCGGCGACGGCGCTGGCGGTGTCGTGCGTGCCGGGCACAATCACGCGCACACCCGACAGGCCCGTCTCGGCGGCCACTTCCGGGCGGAGGGGCCCCAGGTCAGTTCCCGGCTCGACGATCGCCCCGAAGATCTGCTGCGGGAGCCCGAAGCGATCGAGCATCGGGAAGGCCCAGTCTCCGTTTTGCGGATCGAAGCATTGCGAGGTGGAGGCGTTGGTGCGTTCGTTGGAGGGGATCCCGGAGAGGAGCCAGTGAACAATGTCGGGGATCATGAGGAGCCGGTCAGCCGCGCCGAGCACGCTCGACCCCGACTTCTGCATCGCCAGGAGCTGAAACAGCGAGTTGATCTCCATGAACTGCAGGCCGGTGGCGGCGAACATGTCGGCCCGCGACACGGTCTGCTCGGCGGCGGCGAGCATTCCCCGGGTGCGGGCGTCGCGGTAGCAGACGGGGTTGGCCAGGAGCGTGCCGTCGGCGGCGAGGAAGGAGAAGTCGACCCCCCAGGTATCGACGCCGACGCTCGACACGCTGCTGCCGTGGCGCGCTGCCGCCATCCGCAGGCCGGTCGTCACCTCCTGCCAGAGGCGGACAAGATCCCAGACGAGTTGGCCGCCGAAGGCCACCGGGGCATTCTCGAAGCGATGGATTTCCTCGAGCTCCAGAAGCCTGCCGTCGAACGTGCCAGACACGACCCGGCCCCCCGAGGCACCGAGATCGACCGCCAGAGCCACGCTGCGTGCCATCGGATTGAGATGCTCCTGAATCGGAAGGGGCCGGTTTTTTCGCCCCCGGGTGTCGCGGCGGGACATTCTCGACCTTTCCGGGGGCGGTGGCGAGTCCTGCGCTTTGTCCAGCGGCGGCAGGCCACGAGGGCCGGGCAAGACCGGTCGAGTTTGCCCTCCCCGGGGACAGCGGGGGGCCCCCTGCCCCCGCCCGGGTCGATAATCCGGAGCAGACATCGCCCGGCATTCATGACATATTTAAGCAACGATGGTAGGATTGCGTGATGAGGGGCTTTTTTCGGCCTCCAGCGAGGTTTTTTCACCGTGAGCGGCCAGTTATCCCCGCCGACTTTCGCTCCAGAGTCCCTGGAGGCCGCCAGTCGGGCGCTGGAAGGGGCGGAGCCCCCGGAGATCATCCGCTGGGGGGTGGAGACGTTCGGCGCTCGGCTGACGATGGCGACGGCCTTCGGCCCGGAGGGCTGCGCGATCATCCACTGGCTCGCCCAGATCGCCCCGAAAACGTTCGTCTTCAATCTCGAGACGGGCTACCAATTCCCCGAAACGCTCGAGCTCCGCGACCGGATCGCCCGGCGCTACGGGATCGAAGTCTCGCTCGAGCAGCCCGAGACCACCGTCGAGGAGTATGAGAAGCTTCATGGTGGCCCGCTCCATGGCCGCGATCCGGATCGCTGCTGCGCCGATCGGAAGATCGCCGTCGTTCGCCGCGTCCTCGCCCGCTTCGACGCCTGGATGAGCGGGATCCGCCGCGACCAGAGCCCCGACCGGGCCGCGGCCCCGATCGTGGGCTTCGATGAGAAGTTCGGCGTCGTGAAGATCTCGCCGCTGGCCAACTGGACGAAGGCCAAGATTTGGGATCTGATCGTCCACGAAGACATCCCCTACAACCCGCTCCACGACCAGGGCTATGTGAGCATCGGCTGTGCTCCCTGCACCCGTCCGATCCAGCTCGGTGAAGACGAGCGGGCCGGGCGCTGGAGCGGCTCGGCGAAGACCGAGTGTGGCCTTCATTCCCGTTCCCACTGACGCCCCCCATGCGCCTTTCCGCCAAAACCGAATACGCCGCGATCGCCGTGCTGGAGCTGGCCCGGAATTGGACATCAGACGAGCCGGTGCGGATCCGGTCGATCGCCGCGGCGCATGGGGTGCCCTCGCGGTTCCTTGTCCAGATCCTTCTCCAGCTCAAAGGGGCCGGGCTGGTGACGAGCACGCGTGGTGCGGCGGGGGGCTATCAGCTCGCCCGACCGCCTGACGAGATCACGCTCGACGACGTCTTCCGGATCATCGAGGGGCCTGATGAGCTCGTGACGGCGGTGACGCAGGATCTGGCCGGGAAGTCGCGAACCGTGTCGGTGCTCCTCGACGCGTGGCGGATGGTGGCGGGCACCGAGACAGAGGCCCTCAAGTCGGTGAGCTTTGCCGACCTCGTCGAACGCTCGCGCTTGGCGACCGATCCGATGTACTACATCTGACGGCGCTGATAGCCGGCTTCGGCTCGATGTCCGAGTCGAGATGCAGGCCGGACTTTTCGGCGACGCGAAGGTGTGCTTGGCCTGTGGTTGGCTTCGGGGTCGCCCGTGCCCCCGCGCCGGACGCTCGCTCTGGGCATCCATGCCCTCCGCTCTCTCCGCGCCGCTGTCGCTTTCGCCCTCCTATCCTGCGCTCACCGGCGAGGCCGGCTTCGGGGGCACGGGCGACCCCTCGCGAGAAGCCTTGCGGTGCTAGCGGGCAACGGAGGCGCGTTCTTGAGCCACACGCGAATAAGGACCGCGCAATGTACCCCAGACGGCCGATGCCTTGCGGCCAAGAACTCAAGCCAACGCCGACCGGGGCCTACACTTCCCAGACGACAGACTCCATGCTGCGTGGACTGAGCGCTCCCCGGCAGTGCCAAACCGGCTTGGATTTCCTCTACCAGGCGAT